>CATIYU010000074.1 GCA_949739085.1 uncultured Eubacteriales bacterium
ACTTCTCCATGCGCTACATGCTGGTGGAGGGTCACGGCAACTTCGGCTCCGTGGACGGCGACCCGCCGGCGGCCTACCGGTACACCGAGGCCCGGCTCTCCAAGATCTCCAACGAGATGCTTCGAGACATCGACAAGGACACCGTGGACTGGGACCCCAACTTTGACGAGTCCCGCAAGGAACCCCGGGTCCTCCCCAGCCGCTTCCCGAACCTGCTGGTCAACGGCTCCAGCGGCATCGCCGTGGGGATGGCCACCAACATCCCGCCACACAACCTGCGGGAGGTCATCAACGCCGTCATCTGCGTGCTGGAGAACCCGGACGCCTCCCTGAACGACCTTATGGAGCACATCCATGGGCCGGACTTCCCCACCAGGGGCATTATTATGGGCCGCTCCGGCATCCGCGCCGCCTACGCCACTGGCCGGGGGAAGATCGTCCTGCGGGCCCGGACCCAGTTCGAGGAGTTCAGCAAGGGCAGAATCCGTATCATTGTCAGTGAGCTGCCCTACCAGGTCAACAAGCGCCAGCTCATTAAAAATATGGCCGACCAGGTCAAGGACAAGCGGCTGGACGGCATCTCCGATATCCGCGACGAGACGGACCGCAACGGTATGCGGATTGTCATTGAGCTGAAAAAGGACGCCAACCCTCAGGTTGTCCTCAACAAGCTCTTTACACAGACCGCCATGCAGTCCAACTTTTCCGTTATCATGCTGGCCCTGGTGGACGACCAGAAACAGCCCAAAATCCTCTCCCTGCGCAATATCCTGGACGAGTACATCGCGTTCCAGGAACAGGTCATTATCCGGCGGACGCAGTTTGACCTGAAAAAAGCGCAGGAGCGGGCCCACCTCCTGGAAGGGCTCCTGATCGCTCAGGACAACATTGACGAGGTCATCCAAATTATCCGCTCCAGCTACAGCGACGCCAAGGAGCGCCTTATGGAGCGCTTCTCCCTGGACGACGTGCAGGCACAGGCCATCTGCGATATGCGCCTGATCTCCCTCCAGGGCCTCAACCGGGAGAAGCTGGAGGCCGAGTATAAGGAAATTGAGGAGAAAATCGCCTACTTTAAGCAGCTCCTTGGCTCTGAAGAGATGCTGCGGGGCGTTCTCAAGGACGAGCTTACCATCATCCGGGATAAGTTCGGGGACGACAGGATCACCGAGATCCAGGATGTGGAGGACGAGATCGACATTGAGGACCTCATTGAGGAGGAGCAGTGCGTCTACACCCTTACCAGCGCCGGTTACATCAAGCGCACCCCTGCCAGCGAATACAGAATCCAGGGCAAGGGCGGTAAGGGAAACAAGTCCATGTCCACCAAGGAAGAGGACTACGTGAACACCGTTTTCACAGCGTCCACCCACGACTATATCCTCTTCTTCACCAACACAGGACGGGTCTACCGCCGGAAGGGATACCAAATCCCAGCCTCCGGCAAGACCGCCAAGGGCACCAATATCGTCAACGTCCTTCCTGTGGAGGCGGGGGAGAGCGTCAGCGCCATGATCCACACCGGCGACATCTCCTCCGGTGAACGGTTCCTGGTGATGGTCACCCGCAACGGCACCGTGAAACGCCTGCCCGGGGAGTCCCTCCGCAACCTCAGAAGCAACGGCATCCGGGCCCTGAAGCTGGACGAGGGGGATGAGCTCATCTGCGTCCGGGAGACCACCGGGGACATGAACATCCTCATCGCCACCCGGGACGGCTCCGCCGTCTGCTTCCATGAGACCGACATCCGGCCCACCGGGCGGGATGCCATGGGCGTCAGGGGCATCCGCCTCCGGAAGGGAGACTATGTGGTGGGCGCCGCCAGAGCCCTGGAGGGGAAAAACGTCCTCTCCATCACCGAGCTGGGATACGGCAAGCAGACCCCCGTGGAGGAGTACCGCATTACCAGCCGGGGCGGCTTGGGCATTAAGAACTACGGCGTCACCGAGAAAACCGGCGGCATCGTGGGCGTCAAGGTGGTGGACGGCAGCGAGGACCTGCTGGTTGTCACCGAACAGGGCGTGATGCTGCGCACCGGCGTAGGAACCATCAAGACCTGCGGCCGCGCCACCCAGGGCGTTATTGTGATGCGCTTCAAGGAGGACGGCGACCGGGTGATCTCCATCGCTTTGGCGGAAAAGGAGCCGGAGGAGGAGACCGGTTTGGAGAATAAAGAGGAGTCCGGAGAGGAATAAAAGGTCAGAGGTATTCTTGCTCGTGCGCTCCTGGGTTTTAAATGCAAACGGAGTACCGGTAATATGGGAGATTTTCCTTGACGGCTCTTTCTTACTGTGGTATATTGCAGAAGCAATGCGGTTTTGCGGGATGCCATATGGCAGTATCAAAAGGAGGCGTCAGTCCTCCCCGCTATATCCGGAAAAGCGGCGTTTTTGAAGACAAACGAACATCCCGGAAACAAGAGGTAAACAAAGAGTCCAGAGACGCGCTTACGGACCGTCTCTGGACTCTTTATAGGAAAGGGGAACGTATGAGTTATATAGAGGTGCAGTATCCGGCGGAGAAGCCGGCCTTTTATCAGCTGCTGAAGGAGCAGATTGCGCTGTATACCGGCGGGGAAGCGGACCGCACCGCCGTGCTGGCCAACGCCTCGGCGGTCATCGCCCAGGCGTTTCCGGACGCCAACTGGGTGGGATTCTACCTGACAGCGGGGGAGGAGCTGGTGGTGGGCCCCTTCCAGGGCAAGCCTGCCGTCAGCCGGATCGGCTATGGCCGGGGGGTCTGCGGCGCCGCCTGGCGGGAGAACCGCGCCCAGGTGGTGGCGGATGTGTCCTGCTTCGCCGGGCACATCGCCTGCGACTGCAACACCCACTCGGAGATCGTCGTGCCCCTCCGGCGGCCGGACGGCTCCATATGGGGGGTGCTGGATATGGACAGCGTCCTGTCCGGCCACTTTACGGAGGAGGACCGGGCTGGGCTGGAGGAAATAGCGGCGCTGCTGTACCGGGAGGGGGTAGTTCTTACTTTTCCTCCGCCTTCATCTCAATATGGATGAGGAGGGACAGCAGGGCCCGCAGCAGAATCACCGCGCCCAGCACCATCAGTTCGTTTAGGTCCCGCACCAAGACGGTTTTCAGGATTTCCGCCGCCATCTTGAATTCCAGACTTGTAGCCAGACCGTCGGCCAGGCTGTATTTGATGTTGTGGTTTTGGTGGGTCACCATGTCCCGGCAGTACAGATAGAAGCTCCTTACCGTGGAGACAGCCACCACAAAAATGCCCATCAGCTCGCAGGCGGCAATAATGGTGGGGAGGCAGAACTCAATGAGTTTTTCCAGCATGTGAACCAGCTCCTGTTCCCGCCCGGCGGGCGTTTCGCTTATTCTACCATTGCGGGGGCACAAAGTCAAATGGAGCGGCCAATAAAAAAACCGCCAAACTGGCCGCGTTACGGTGTGAAAGGAGGCCGGCCATGCCGGATCTGACTACTGACGTGCGCTACGTCAAGGGCATTGGGGAGCAGCGGGCCAAGGCCCTGGCCAAGCTGAACATCCGCACCCTCCGGGACCTCATCAGCTACTTCCCCCGGGACTACGACGACCGGCGGACCTTCCGAAAAATCCGGGACCTCCAGCCGGAGGAGACCGCCTGCGTGGAGGCCCTGGTAGCGGCGGCCCCCACCCTCAGCCGGGTCCGCAAGGGCCTGGAGCTGGTCAAGCTGCGGGCGGTGGACGAAACCGGCTCCCTGGAGGTCACCTTTTTCAACCAGGCGTATCAGAAGGACAACCTTCTCCCCGGGCACACCTACACCTTTTTTGGAAAGGTGGAGGTCTCCGGGCGGCGGAAGACCATGAGCAATCCGGTGGTGGAGCGGGAGGGCAGCCGGGCGGCAACGGGCCGTATTGTGCCCATCTCCCCCCTCACCGCGGGCATCAGCCAATCCCTGCTTATGAAAGCGGTGGGCCAGGGCCTGGACGCCTGCCGGGATCTGCTGCCGGACCCCCTCCCGGCGGAGGTGCAGCTGGCCCACCAGCTCTGCCGCACCGGCTACGCCTACAGCCAGATTCATTTTCCAAAAAACGAAGAGGAGCTAGCCATCGCCAGGCGGCGGCTGGTATTTGAGGAGATGTTCCTGCTGGCCATCGGCTTGAAGCGGATGAAGCGCCGCCGGGACGGCCTGACCTGCCGCCCCTACGGGGACACGGACCTCTCCAGCTTCTACGGACGCCTGCCCTTCTCCCTCACCGGGGCCCAGCAGCGGGCGGTGGAGGACATTCTCTCTGACTTTGCCTCCGGCCGGCCCATGAACCGGCTGGTGCAGGGGGACGTGGGCTCTGGAAAAACTATGGTAGCCGCCGCCGCCATAGTCTGCGCGGTGCGGAACGGCTTTCAGGCGGCGCTGATGGCCCCCACGGAAATCCTGGCGGAGCAGCACAGCCGGGGATTTGCACCGCTGTTGGAGGGCCTGGGCGTCCCCTTCGTGCTGCTGACAGGAGCTATGACGGCCAAGGCCCGGCGGGAGGCTCTGGAGCGGCTGAGGAGCGGGGAGGCCCGGGCGGCCATCGGCACACACGCCCTCATCAGCGCCGGGGTGGAATATGAGAATTTGGGCCTGGTGGTGACGGACGAGCAGCACCGCTTCGGCGTAAGCCAGCGCTCCGCCCTCTCCGCCAAGGGGGAGCGGCCCCATCTGCTGGTGATGTCGGCCACCCCCATCCCCAGAACCCTGGCCCTCATCATCTACGGGGATCTGGACGTCTCCGTCATCGACGAGCTGCCCCCTGGGCGGCAGAAGATTGACACCTTTGCGGTTACCGAAGCCTACCGCCAGAGGATCTACCGGTTTTTGGCCAAGGAGATTGCCGCAGGCAGGCAGGCGTATATTATCTGCTCCATGGTGGAGGAGAACGAACCCGATGGCCGGAAGGCAGCCACGGAGTACGCCCGGATGCTGCAAGCAGAGGTGTTTCCGGATTTACGGGTAGCCTGCGTCCATGGGCGGATGAAACCGAAGGAGAAGGACGCGGTTATGGCCTCCTTCTCCTCCGGGGAAACCCATATTTTGGTCTCCACCACTGTGGTGGAGGTGGGGGTGGACGTGCCGAACGCCACCGTGATGGTCATTGAGGACGCGGACCGCTTCGGCCTCAGCCAGCTCCACCAGCTGCGGGGCCGGGTGGGCCGGGGGAAGCACAAATCCTACTGCATTCTCATCTCAAGCAGCAGGAGCGAGGAGGCGCAGGCCCGCATGAAGGTGATGTCCCGCACCGCCGACGGATTTAAGATTGCGGAGGAGGACCTGCGCCTGCGGGGCCCCGGAGACTTCTTCGGCCAGCGGCAGCACGGCCTGCCTGCCCTGAAGATCGCGGACCTGACAAGCGACGTGGCCCTTCTGCGGGAGGCACAGGCCGCGGCGGCGGAGCTGCTGGACCGGGACCCGGAGCTGAAGAGCTGTCCCATCACCGCCCAGCGGGTACAGGAGATGTTTGAGGCCGCCGGAGACACGCTCAACTAGACCTACGCACCCCCCTGACGCGGAGAGGCCGCGCCAGGGGGGATTTGTGTTCCCATGACTCACCGGCAGTATATTCATGAAAAATTTTTATTTACTGTCCGTACTTCCGTACATGTTTTCGTGTATTCTAAGAGTAGAAACACAAAACAGAAGGAGGTACAGCTATGAAGGGATACTACACCAGCGCCGGGTACATGGGTTACGCAGACGGCAGGTGGGTCCTGTTTGCCAGCGAGCAGGACTACCGGGAGTATATGGAGGACTGAAAAACGGCCCAGTCAGAGAGAGCCGGTCTTCCGCCGTTGCGCGGCAGCCGCCCCTGTGGTATAATTCCATCTTATGAGATACCTTTTGTGAAAGATTTGCAACAGCGTTTACCGGTCATGGGCCGGGAAGGGAGGAGCATGGTCAACCAATTTGCGAGAACGGAAATCCTGCTGGGGAGGGAGGCTATGGAGCGGCTGTACCGGGCCCGGGTGGCGGTGTTCGGGGTAGGGGGCGTGGGGGGATACGTGGTGGAGGCTCTGGCCCGCAGCGGCGTGGGGGCTCTGGACCTCGTGGACAGCGACCGGGTGGGCCTCACCAACCTGAACCGTCAGCTGCTGGCCACCTACGAGACCCTGGGGGAGTACAAGGTGGAGGCCGCCCGGCGGCGGGTCCTCTCCATCAACCCGGCGGCTGAGATTCGCTGCTACACAACATTTTTCACGCCCCAGACTGCGGACGCCTTCGACTTCACCCAGTACAGCTACATTGTGGACGCCATCGACTCGGTTACCGGCAAGCTGGAGCTGGCGGTGCGGGCTCAGGAGGCGGGGGTCCCTCTCATCAGCTGCATGGGCGCGGGGAACAAGCTGGACCCCAGCGCTTTCCAGGTGGCGGACATCTATGAGACCAGCGTTTGTCCCCTGGCCCGTGTGATGCGCCGGGAACTGAAAAGACGGGGGATAGGGCGCTTGAAGGTGGTCTACTCCCGGGAGCCGCCCCTTGCCCCTGTGGAGCCGCCGGAGCCCAACGCCCAGGGCCGCCCGGTTCCGGGAAGCGCCGCGTTCGTCCCGGCGGCGGCGGGGCTCATTGCCGCCGGGGAGGTGGTTCGGGATTTGGCGGGGATTCGCCTTTGACAGACGCCCTCCCTTGGGGTATACTGTTTTTATTGCTCTTATCAACGACCGTGCCGGTCCTGGACCGGCGGAAGGAGAAAACACATGTGGTTTGAAAACGCTGTTATCTATCAGATCTACCCCCTTGGTCTCTGCGGCGCGCCGGAGGAAAATGACGGAGTTCCCTCCCACCGGATTCTGCGCCTGCTGGACTGGGTGGACCATATCAAAAAGACCGGAGCGGACACAGTGCTGCTCAATCCCCTCTTTGAGAGCGACCGCCACGGCTATGATACCCGGGATTACACCCGCGTGGACTGCCGCCTGGGGACAAACGAGGACCTGCAAAAGGTCTGCGAGGCCTTCCACGCCGCGGGCCTGCGGGTGATGCTGGACGGAGTTTTCAACCATGTGGGCCGGGGGTTCTGGGCCTTCCGGGACGTGCGGGAGAAGAAGTGGGACAGCCCCTATAAGGACTGGTTCCACATCAATTTCGACGGCAATACCGGCTACAACGACGGTTTCTGGTACGAGGCGTGGGAGGGGCACTATGAGCTGGTGAAGCTGAACCTCCAACACCCGGACGTGGTCCGCTGCCAGTTTGACGCGATCCGCTCCTGGGTGGAGCAATTTGACATCGACGGCCTCCGGCTGGACGTGGCCTACTGCCTCCATCCGGACTACCTCCGGCAGCTGCGCAGCTTCACAGGCGGCCTTAAGCCGGACTTCGTCCTCATGGGCGAGACCCTCCACGGAGACTACAACCGCTGGATGAATAGTGAAATGTGCCACTCGGTGACCAACTACGAGTGCTACAAGGGACTTTGGTCCAGCTTCAACTCCATGAACCTCTTTGAGATTGGCCACAGCCTTGCCCGCCAGTTTGGCCCGGAGAACTGGACCCTCTACAAGGGCAAGCATCTGCTCAGCTTCCTGGACAACCACGACGTGGAGCGCATCGCCAGCATCCTCACCAACCCGGAGCACCTGCGCCCGGCCTACGGCATCCTCTTCGGTATGCCCGGGGTTCCGGCGGTGTACTACGGCAGCGAGTGGGGCATGGAGGGCCGTAAGTCCCAGGGGGACGCCGCCCTGCGCCCCAGCCTGGAGAAGCCGGAGTGGAGCGGCCTTACGGACTTCATCTCCCGTCTGGCGGAGGCCCGCCGGACCAGCCGGGCCCTGTGCCAGGGCGGCTACCGTAACGTGGTGCTGACCAACCGGCAGATTATCTTTGAACGGGCCTGCGATGGGGAGCGGGTGCTGGTGGCCGTCAACGCGGACGGCGCGCCCTATACCGCCCACTTTGACGCCGGATGCGGCCAGGCGGAGGACCTCATTACCGGGAAGACCCACGATTTTGGCGGCGGCAGCGAGCTGGCCCCCTACAGCGTGGCGTTCTGGAAGATGGAGCGGTAACAGGAAATATTTTGGGGAGGACGGCGCGGTTTTGGCCGCGCCGTCTTCTGTTTCAGGAAAAAACAGGTGACAAAGCGGCCAAAGATCTGTATAATGGCAGGTACCAAAATAAAGCAAGGAGGATCCGCCATGACAGTCGATCTGAAACAGCAGGCCCAGGCCATCTCCCCGGTTCTTCAGGAGCTCTTTCAGGCACTCCACCGCTGCCCGGAGCTGGGGGGCCGGGAGAACCAAACCGCCAAGCTGGTCCGCGCCCGCCTGGATGCGCTGGGCGTGGAATACACCCCTATGGCCGGTACCGGTACAGCCGCTATCATCCGGGGGGGCCGCCCCGGCAAAACCATCGGCTTCCGGGCGGACATAGACGCCCTGCCCATCACAGAGGAGACGGGCCTCCCCTACGCCTCCCAGAACCCCGGCGTTATGCACGCCTGCGGCCACGACTTCCACACCGCGTCCCTGCTGGGGGTAGCGGAGCTTCTGAACCAGCGGCGGGAGACCCTCCCCGGCAATGTCAAGCTCTTCTTCCAGCCGGACGAGGAGGACTGCGGCGGCGCGGCCCCCATGATCGCCGCCGGCTGCATGGAAAATCCAAAGGTGGACGCTATGCTCTGCTGCCACGTGGAGAGTCTTATCCCCACGGGTACCATGTCGGTGCGCACGGGCCCCATCTGCGCGGCCTCCAACCCCTTCACAGTCACCCTCCGGGGCCGGGGCACCCACGGGGCCAAGCCGGAGCTGGGTACAGACGTGGTGGTGGCCGCCGCCCAGCTCATCACGGCCCTTCAGACCATCTCCAGCCGCCGCACCTGCCCCACAGACGCGGTGGTGGTCACGGTGGGCAGCATCCACGCCGGGGCGGCGGGCAATGTCCTGCCTGAGGAGGCCCAGTGCAAGGGTATCCTCCGCTCCATGACGGCGGAGTCCCGGGAGCGGGTGAAGGCGGATTTCCGCTCCATTGTCTCGGGCGTAGCCGCCGCTATGGGGGTGGAGGCGGAAATTGAGATTGTGGAGAGCTACCCATGCTGCCACAACGACCCCGCTCTCACAGACCTGCTCCGCCGCGCCTCCGCCAAGATTCTGGGCCAGGAGAACGTGTTGGAGCTGGAGGCCCCCTCCCTGGGCGCGGATGACTTCGGATATTTCAGCGCCCTGGTTCCCGGCTGTTACTACTACATCGGCGTGGGCAGCGCGGAAAAGGGCTTCACCTACCCCAACCATAACCCCCGCTTTGGCGCGGACCCGGATGCCCTCTGGCTCTCCGCCGCGGTGGGGGCCCAGACGGCCCTGGATTACCTGGAGGGATAGGGCGTATGTTCTTTTTCCTGCTGGAAAAAGAATGGAGAAGGAATCAAACATTGTTTTGCTTTGGAGGTTATGATGCTTTTTCCGCCTGCGCCCCAGCCCGGCGATACCATTTTACTAACAGCTCCCTCCTCGCCCCTCTCCGCAGACCAGCCGGTGGAGGCCGTCGCGGAGGCGGTGGAGAAATTGGGCTTCCGCGTCCGGATCGGGGACTCCTGCCGTTCCTCCACCCCCCGCGGCTACGCCGCCGCCCCGCCGGAACTCCGGGCTGGGGACATCAACCGGGGCTTCTTGGACCCGGATATAGCCGCCATCTGGTGCGTTCGGGGGGGCAGCACGGCCTGGCAGCTGCCGCCGCTGTTGGATTACGCCGCCATCGCCGCCCACCCCAAGGCTTTTATCGGCTTCAGCGACGTGACCACCCTCCACCTGGCCATTCAAAGGCGCTGCGGCCTGGTTACCTTCCACGGCCCCACCGCCAATCGTTTTCTCAATGGCGACAGCTTCACCCTGACCAGCCTGCTGGCGGCGCTGGGAGCGAAGGGGCGGCTGGTCCTGGAAAATCCCCCCGGCGAGCCCATTCGGGCGCTGCGCCCCGGCCGGGCCTCGGGTCCCCTCACCGGCGGCAACCTCTCCCTGGTGGTTCAGTCCCTGGGGACCCCCTGGCAGGTGGACGCCCGGGGCCGCGTTCTGTACCTGGAGGACGTGGAGGAGCCTGTCTACTCCCTGGACCGGATGCTCAGCCAGCTGCAATACGCAGGGGTGCTGGAGGCGGCCTCCGGCCTCCTATTCGGGGCCTTTACCAAGAGCGGCAACGCCTACCAGGAATCCTACGGCCCGGAGGAGCTCTTGTGGGAGTTCTTCTCCCGCTGGCCAAAGCCGGTGCTCTATAACATCCGTTCCGCTCACTGTATGCCCATGTCCACCCTCCCGCTGGGCGCTCTCTGCGGGATCGACGGCGAGACCGTCACCTTTACAAAGGAGTAACCATGACAAACATCTACGACGACGAGTCCTTTTTCCAACAATACGCCCAGATGTCCCGGAGCCGGGACGGCCTCTCCGGCGCCGGGGAGTGGCGGCAGCTGGAGCCCCTGTTCCCCGCTCTGGAGGGAGAGGCTGTGCTGGACCTGGGCTGCGGCTACGGCTGGCACTGCCGTTACGCGGCCAGCCGGGGCGCGGCGGAGGTGGTGGGCATCGACGGCAGCGCCCGCATGATCGAGGAGGCCCAAAGGCGGAATCCCGGCCCCCAGATCCAATACCAGGTCTGCGATCTGGACGCCTACCCCTATCCCGCCGCCCGGTTTGGCCTGGTGGTGTCTAATCTGGTCCTGCACTACGTCCAGGACCTGGACGCCCTCTATGGGAAAGTCTACCAGACCCTCCGGCCCGGCGGAATTTTCCTCTTCAACATTGAGCACCCGGTCTTTACCAGCGGCGTCAGACAGGAGTGGGTCCGGGATGAAGACGGCAAGGCCCTCCACTGGCCCGTAGACCGCTACTTCTCTCCCGGGGAGCGGTCCACAGTATTTCTGGGCCAGCGGGTGTTGAAGCAGCACCACACCCTTACCCAGATTCTCATGGGCCTGCTCCGGACCGGCTTTGCGCTGGAGACGGTGGAGGAGGCCATGCCGCCGGAGGACATGCTGGACCTGCCGGGCATGGCGGACGAGCTGCGCCGTCCCATGATGCTCCTGGTCAAGGCGAGAAAGTAGCGCCGGACGCCCTGGCACAGTCTGCCGGGGCGTCTGTCTTTTTTGAAAAGTAAAATATATTTGACAAAATAGCGGGTATGATATACAATACAGTCAGAAGGAGGGATTTGGCCATGGAAGGAAAAAACATTCTTCTGATTTTGGGAGTGATGCTGCTGGTGTCGGCGGGGTTTGGCTGGCCACTGCTTGCGGCGGCCTACTATGAAAAGCAGGCGCGGGAAAACCGGGGAGAACCGCCCCGGTTCGACGAGCGGCAGCGTCTGGCCCGGCAGCGGGCGGGCAATCACGCGCTGTATGTACTGATTGGATTCCTGATCGTGTGGGCCTGTCTGGACATGGGCGGATGGTTCGGGTGGACGGGGAGCGTCCTGGACCTGGTTCTCTGCGCTCTGCCCCTGACGTTGGGAGTGTGGACGGCGGACTGCGTCCTCCACAGCGCCTTTTCGGGTTGGAAGGAGAAGAATACCTCCGACTCCTTCGCTCTATCTCTTATGGTGATTATCGCAAATTTCATCAGCCCGTTCTGGATAGGCGGCTTTCTGAAGTCGCGGCTGCCCGGTTTTTTTGCCATGGGGAGCGTGCTGGCCTTGGGCGGCGTGTACCTATACCAGCATGTCCTGCTGCCCCGTATGGCGAAGCAGGCGGAGGATGAGGGAGAAGACGAGCCATGAAGAATCTCCGCCTTCGTTCCGCCCGGGCGGCCAAGGGGCTGAGCCAGCAGGCGCTGGCGGACCTGGTGGGGGTCTCCCGGCAGACCATTAACGCCATTGAGCAGGGGGACTACAATCCCACCATTAAGCTCTGCATCGCCATTTGCCGCGCCCTGGACAAAACTCTGGACGGCCTCTTCTGGGAGGAGAAATAGAAAACAGGTCCGCTCCGGTCTGCCCGGAACGGACCTGCTTTCGTTCAAAGCCTACAGAGAAAAGGTTCCTTTTGAGCCTTTTTGTTTCAAGAAAAAGAATGTATACCTTACTTCCCGAAGCTCTCGATAATCTCCACGATCTCCACGCCGATGCGCTGCTGAGCCTCCTTGGTGGCGGCGCCGATGTGGGGGGTGCAGGAGACGTTGGGGTGGTTATAGAGGGCCTTGTTGGTGGCGGGCTCGTCGGCGTAGACGTCCAGGCCGGCGGCACGGATCTTCCCGGCGTTGAGCGCCTCCAGCAGGTCGTACTCGTTGACGTTGTCGCCCCGGGAGGTGTTGACGAACACAACGCCGTCCTTCATCTTGTCGATGTTCTCCTTGCAGATGAGCTTCTGACCGTTGAGGGAGGGGGTGTGGAGGGAGATGAAGTCAGCCCGGGCCAGCAGCTCGTCCAGCTCCACGTACTTCATGCCCATCTGCTCCTCGATCCCGGGGACATGGAAGATATCCTGGGCAATGACCTCCATGCCGATGCCCTTGGCCATGCGGCCCAGGGCCTGGCCGATGCGGCCGAAGCCGATGATGCCCAGGGTCTTG
>CATIYU010000075.1 GCA_949739085.1 uncultured Eubacteriales bacterium
ATTTGGTAGCAGAGCTTCAATTTATGTCAACTATTTTTGATATGAACCACGTATTTCCAGGCTCTCCCAGCTGCAAGGGCCTGGTAGCACGCTGGTAGCAGAGGAGGGATAGATTGGTCTGTAAAATGGATTGCCGCCGGAAAATGGTTCAATTATGGCATTTTTAAGAAAGTGTGCATAATATCTTGGTACAATCAAGGGAAATGTTTACATAATCTGATATCTCCCTCAAAAGTAACAAATACTCAAAGCGTATCTTCTTACGAAAGCAGCCGGGTTCCGGTTGCCGGACACAGTTAAACTCTCGTTGCCTGACGCCGGTATGTCCGCTATAATAATATAGGTATTTCGTTTTTCTTGCAAAAAATTACCGCCTCCGTGGACAGCATATTAACCGCCGGATTGCAAATGATATGGTTGCGACAAGGGCGGCGAATCACTTCCCCGCCCGGGCACCGTGCAATACAGTCAAGGCCCGGCGCGGGATTCCCGCCCCACCTTCCCTGCTTTGCGCTATGTGCCGCCGCAAATATTTGGAGAAGGAGAAAAAGGAAATGTCTAAGAAGAACAACCGCATTAACGTCCCCGAGGCTCGCGAGGCTATGGACAAGTTCAAGATGGAGGCGGCCAATGAGGTCGGCGTCAACCTCAAGGAGGGCTACAACGGCGATATCAGCGCCCGTGAGGCCGGTTCCGTGGGCGGCCAGATGGTTAAGAAGATGATCGAGTCCTACGAGAAGAACCTGTAACTTCCGCTGGACAGAGGAGGGGGACCGGACAAAATCCGGTTCCCCTTTCTTTATATCACAAACTGTTCCCAAGGCCGGAACCTCCCGCCGCTACTGCCGGTACAGGCAGCAGCCCACGCCTCATATCTCTACCATTATTCCCGAAAGCCAGAGTGCGGCACAGCCGGTATTCGTAGAATTAACCAATTAAACCGGTGGACCGGCATCTTTTTGTTGTAAATTTTTGCCCTCTGTGGTACAATTACTCTACCAGAAAAATAAGGAGGGCTCTTTTATGAAACTCAGCTTCTTTGGCGCGGACCAATGCGTTACCGGCAGTTGTCACTGCCTGGAGGTAAACGGCAAACGAATTTTGATCGACTGCGGCCTCCAACAGGGCCGCGACGAGACCGATAACCGTGAACTGCCCTTCGCCCCCAATACCATTGACTACGTTCTTGTCACCCACGCCCATATCGACCATACGGGCCGGATTCCTCTTTTGGTCCGCCAGGGGTTCCACGGCCAGATTTGGACCACTCGCGTCACCGCCCGCCTGATGGAGATTATGCTCACCGACAGCGCCCATATCCAGCAGTCCGACGCGGAATACGAAAACCGGAAGAACCAGCGGGCGGGCCGTCCCCCGGTGGAGCCCCTCTACACGGTGGAGGACGCGGAGCGTGTCCGGGGCTACGTCCATACCCGTAAGTACGGCGTGCCCTTTGAGCTCTGCGAGGGCGTCACTGTCACCTTCACCGACGCTGGACACCTGCTGGGGTCCGCCAGCATTACCATGGACCTGACAGAAAACGGCGTCAGCAAAACCGTGGTATTCTCCGGCGACATTGGAAACCTCAACCAGCCCATTATCCGGGACCCCGTTCTGCTGACCCGCGCGGACTACGTGGTTATGGAGTCCACTTACGGAGACCGGGACCACACGGAGGTGTGGAGTTACACCTCTGAGCTGGCCAAGGTTATTGACCGGACGCTGGCCCGGGGCGGCAACGTGATTATTCCCGCCTTTGCCGTGGGCCGCACGCAGGAGATTTTA
>CATIYU010000076.1 GCA_949739085.1 uncultured Eubacteriales bacterium
TACCGGTACGGTATCGTTACCGCCGGCAAGACCTATGAACTGATTGTTCAGAGCCGCGGCACCAATGACCACAACAGCAGCGTTTGGACCAACACCTATCGTTACAGCTACATCTTTGAGGATGCCATTGGCGGCGCCCAGCTGCTTAAGGACGGCGCTGAGGTTGTTAACGGCGGCATCAAGCTGCCCACGAGCAACATGCGTCTGACCGAGTTTGTCAAGTCCTTCACCATGAGCAAGGGCGCCACCGCTGTGTGGACCTTCGTTCCCAATGACACCGGCAGAGCCTTCACCATCACCGCCGCTTGGAGCGAGAACGGCACTGTCATCGTTTCCGACAAGTCCCCCTCCAACGTCAAGACCACCGACCTGGTGCGCGAGGACATGATCTCCGTCGTGGTCACCAGCGAGGACGGCAAGGACGTGAAGGAGTACACCAACGACGTGATGGCCGCCGCCAAGGACGAGGCTGTCAAGGCGCTGGACGAGATGGCCGAGGCCGCTAAGAAGGACCTTGACCCCGAGGTCGAGGCCGACAAGGCGAAGATCGACGCCATCGACAAGGCCATTGCCGATGCCAAGGCCGAGATTGAGGCCGCTGCGGACACCGATGCGATCCAGGCCATTGTTGACGCCGTCGAGGCCGAGATTGACGGCATTGTCAACGAGGGCAAGATCACCGTTACCCTGACCGCCGCTGAGGAGACCCTGACCGAGCGCGCGACGGTGTATGGCGATCCCACCGGCGGGAAGACTGAGATTACCTACAACACCATCACCGCCGCCGCTGGCGAGACCGTCAACCTGGACGACGTGGTGGCGGGCCTGCCCGAGACCCTGGACGAGAGCGCTTGGCTCTTCGTCTTCACCCCCGACGTCGCCACTGTGGACGTTGAGGCGCGGACCATCACCTTCAACGCCGAACTGACCGAGAACACCAACGCTACCATCGCTGTGGGCTGCCTCGACCTGGGCTGGACCCAGACCCAGGAAGTTCCTGGCGGCGATGGTGAGGGCGACGGTGAGGACACCAAGCCCATCGAGCCCGGCGAGGGCGACTCCGGCGTGGAGATGAATCTTTCTGCCCGCGCTGGCGGAACCATGCTTGAGCATGGAAAAGAGTACACCTTCTGGTTCCGGATTTCCAGCGACGTGGAGGTCGCCCGCGTGACCCTGGGCGGCGAGGCCGTTGAGTTCGAGCTGAACCCGAAGTACGACGACGCGGAGAACAACAAGACCGGCTACAGCTTCAAGGCCGTGTACAACGCCTTCAAGGGCATTTCCATCCTCATCTACCCCACAGGCTCCGTCACGGTTGACCCCGTTGAGGACGCTCTGAAGGAGATCGACAGCTACATGGCTGACGAGATCGCCGCCCTGGAGGGCGAGACTGCCGAGACCGCCGCGACTCTCAAGGCTACCGCTGAGGCCGCTGTGAAGGCTGAGGGCGCTACCGAGGAGGAGATCGCCAAGGCCGTTGCCGACTACAAGGCCGCGATTGACGAGCTTCTGACCCCTGCTGACCCCGTTGAGGACGCTCTGAAAGAGATCGACAGCTACATGGCTGACGAGATCGCCGCCCTGGAGGGCGACGCCGCCAACGCCGCCGCGACTCTCAAGGCTACCGCTGAGGCCGCTGTGAAGGCTGAGGGCGCTACCGAGGAGGAGATTGCCAAGGCCGTTGCCGACTACAAGGCCGCGATTGACAGCCTCCTGAACCCTGTTGAGGACGTCACTGTCACCATTAATGCCAAGACCACTGCCGCGAACAGCACCCTGAAGCTGAAGAACGGCGAGGAGGACGTGACCTCCTACGAGACCACCACCGAGGGCGGTAAGCTGACCGTTACCGCCACTCTCACCGGCGAATACAAACCCTATGTCATCCTCAACGGCGAGCGGAACTACTTCACCGCCAGCGAGGACGGCAAGACCTGGACCCTCACCTTTGAGGTTCCCGAGAAGACCGAGACCCTCACTGTTGACGCCGAGGCCTACTACGTGGTGAAGCTGACTGTGCGGGAAGCCGCCAACGCTCTGACCATCAACGCCCCCGCCAAGCAGGAGGTCATGGACAGCCAGAAGGCCGCCGCTGAGCTGACCTTCACTGTCACCACCAAGAACGCTTCCCAGCAGCCCATCGTGACCGGCATTCCCGCCCCCACCGCTACCGTCAAGATCACGGAGGGCGAGGACGCCAACACCTGGACCGTCACCGTTTCCAAGGTGACCCAGAGCGAGACCATCGTTCTGGGCGTGGGCACCACCAGCTATCTGCGCGTGACCAAGGGCACCGGTAGCGACAAGATCACCTTTGTTTCTACCGAGCTCGAGGCTGGCCAGGACATCCCTGTCACCGGCGGAACCTACACCCTGGTTGCCGATGTGGCCAACGGCTATCAGCCCAACAAGGGTGCGGAGACCAATGGGAACTGGTTCTCCCTCGCTGAGGACCAGACCGGCGTGGCCGAGGGTTACACCCGCTGGGAGATGGAGATTCCTGTCTCCGGCCCCCTGGCCAGCGTAACTGTAAACGCTAAGCGGCTGTATGTTGCCTACCTGACCCTGAAGACTGGCACCTACCCTGAGCAGGTCAAGATCCCCGAGCAGTACACCAAGGCCAACACCAGCGACGCCTACATCATCTACGTGAACGATGGAAGCGAGAGCCAGGGCACAAAGGCCCTGGGCTACACCGCCGCCATCGCGGGCATTAAGCTTGAGGATGGTATCGTGCTGAGTGCCACAAGCTGCACCTTCGCTCCCGACGGCGACACCTGGACTCTCACCTACAAGACCGCTAGTGCTCCTAGTCAGAACGCTGCGATCGAGGTTGAAGCTAAGCTCGCCAAGACCGTCACCCTGAGCCTGCCTGACGGCGTCAAGGTAGTAGACGGCTCTACCACCCGGGATGCCAACATGTCCGCTCTGAAGGCTGATGGTACCACTTCCGTCAACTACGCTGAGTTCATCATTAAGGTTCCCAACAACATGATGCCCACCAGCGTGACTCCCAAGGCTGGCACCGCTCCGAGTGTGCGCTATGAGCCTCTGGAGAACAACCAGTGGAAGGTCATCGCTGTGGCTGGTAACGACCAGAACACCACCGTCACAGTTACGACCGCTAAGATTCCTGTTGTGACCCTGACCACCGACGCCTCCGGCAGCGTGGTCATCCCCGCTGGCCCCGGCAAGTCCTACGGTCCCATGACCGTGGCCGCCGCCCCCCTCAAGAGCGAGCTGCCTGAGACCGCCACGCAGGCCGAGCAGGATGCCGCTTGGGATTGGTCCGGCGTGTCCAACATGGTCTACTCCGTCACCTTCTCCGGCATTGAGACCGGCGAGCTGGATGCCGTCGTGTCTGGCAACACCACCCCGAACGCAGTTGCCAAACCTGAGAAGACTAACACCACCGGCATTTGGAACGTCCTCGTTTCCAGCAACACCTACTATGAAAGTATCACGGTGAAGCTGACTGCCAAGGACGCCAGCGCCAACGTAACGCTGGTTGTGGATGAGAACACCGGGAAGGAGATCACTGTCGACGGCGACAAGTTCCAGATCGCTGATGACAAGGGTGCCGTGACCTACACCGTCACCGTGGCTGAGGCCACTGAGAACACTGTGGTCCGCGCCACTTGCAACCTGGAGACTGCCACTGTGCAGACCGTGCGGAACGGCGACAGCTGGACCATCACCGTCTCCGGCCTGAAGAAGGGCGAGACCGCCACTGTAAAGATTTCCGCCGAGGAGGCTGGCAATCTGTTCGACTGGCGCGTTGATCCTGGTCAGACTACCACTGGCCTGGTCATCATCAACAGCCCCAAGTCCGGCGAGGACTGTGACGGCGAGTTCCAGTTCACCGTCCGTCTGGCCCGCGGCTACGCCATGAAGAGCAACACCATCACCCTGGCTGGCACCAAGGCTGGCAGCGCTGTGAACGACGGCTTTGAGGCTGACGCGGCTAATGACGAGAAGCAGTACAAGATCACCTACCGTCTGACCGACGAGACCACCAACACCTGGACTGTGAGCGTTGTGGTCCGCAACGCCGCTCAGGATGGCGCCGCCATCGTTGACAACGTAGTCGTCAGCGTGGGTGTTTCCGAGCTGATCGTTGTGAGCGACAGCAACACGGGCAACGCCGCCCAGAAGACCGCTCCCCAGGCTGTTGACACTTTCGGCACCGCCGCTGACAACATCACCGCCGTGTTGCTGGAGCAGGGCGATCTGCCCACTGGTGTTGTGGCTACCTACAACGCCACCTTGAGCGCCATGGCTAGTGGTACCGCCATTGACTGGTATAAAGATAGCAAGGCTGAGGCTGTATTCTATGTCGCGGTGAAGGATGGCTACGCCCTTGAGACTGTTACCAACGAGACACTTGTCACCGGTATCACGTACAGCGTCGCGGTGAACGCAGCTCCCTCCATGACTGCTGCTGGCAATCCGACGCACACCGTCTACGTGGTTACCGTCACCATCGACACCAACGCGATTAACGAGAATTCTGATTGGGCGACTGTTGTCAAAGCGGATGGCGCCATCAGCGCCGTTAATCTCAAGAAGGATCTGACGTTTGTTCTGAATGTCATCCAGGCTAAGAACAACGCTCAGGCTTAATCGAGAGAAAAAGAGAAACTTCGCTGAAGCGTTGACCTCATGAGGAGGACCCCCAAGGGCCTAGGCCCTTGGGGGTTTTCCGTGCTTATTTAAAGGCGATGTAGTCGTAGGTCCGGCCCTCCTGATTCAGGTTGGGGTTGTTCATGCCCTGGTAGGGGGCGGGGTAGACGGTAAAGCCGGTGCTGGTAAGCTTCACCCGCTTGTCCAGCACATGCCCGGCGGTCAAGGCGAAGTAGCGGTCGTAGTCGGCGGTGGTGTTGTTGGCCAGGGTGTGGAGCATCCCGGAGACCACGAGGAAGGCGGGCTTGAAGCCCAGCGGGATGGACTGGGTCCCGCCGTTGCCGGTGTAGGAGCCGGTGACGTAGTGCTGGAGTTCCTTGGCCTCACCGGCGGCGGCCTGAGCGGCCTCGGCGATCTTCCGGGCCTGGGCGATGCGCTCGTCCAGGATAATGTTGTCGCGTTTGCAGTCGTTGCGGTCGCTGACGAGGCTTTTTTCCATGTTGGCGCACATGGCGTTAAAGTCCGCCATCAGGATGCGGTCGTTCTTTTCCCACTGAGGGAAATGATGTGTTTGCGTATACTTCATGCTAATTTCTCCTTTTTGTATTGAATTGTCCGGCAGAAAAACCGGTACACATATGGTGTGTACCGGTGAAAAGTTGTATGGAATGGGGAAACCGAGAGGGAATTTTTTTGCGGATTATTTAAACGCGATGTAGTCGTAGACCCGGCCATGCTGGTTAAGTTCCGGGAAGCGTGGGCTGTTTTCGCTGGTGGAGAGGAAAGGGTGCTGCCGCCGGTGATGCTGATCTGGGTCAGTTCCCGTGCACATTCCGCCGCGCCGGTTTAGGGCATCGCGCCGGAGATGAGGAGGAAGGAGGTCTGAAACCACAACTCAACATCCAGGGGCCTCCCGGTACCGGTGTACGGCCCGATTTCCCAATTGCATAAGATTGGGAATCATCGGACCAACTATCCGTTAAAAGCCGGACTGTCCCTGCCACGTCCGGGAGGCCGCGCAGTAGGGCACGCCCTTCACGTTGTGGAACTGGACAAACTTGATGGAGTAGAAATCACAGGAGATGTATCGCTCGTAGTCCGGCTGGTAGAGCACAATATAGTCGCTCCCCACCGTGTGAAGAATCCCCTGCCATGTCACCGACTGCTGGGTCCCCACCAGGAAGGTGGCCACCACAAAGTATCCCACGTTCCGGTCCAGCAGGCTCCGCAGGGACGCCTGATACGCCTCCGCGTTGGTGGCCGGCATGTGGGTGGACTCCATATCCACCGGGTTCTTCATTCGCTGGCTCTGGGCCACCGCGCTGGACACTACCCCAGCTGGTATGACCCCGTTCATCCCCGGCACAGGCATGGGGGAGCTGTCCGGGTCGCCGGGAGGCGTGCTGCCGCTCATGGTGTACAGCGACACCCCGCCGGACGCGGGCTGGCCGTTGTAGCTCAGCTCCGGACTGCCGTAAATCCAGCTGCTCTGGCCCGGCGCGCCCGTGTCCGGCGGCATGTTGTAGCTGGTCTCGTCCGGGGACGTTGGCTGGTGGTTGTTGTTGATGGTTATGTTCTGGGTGTTCTGCCCACCCTGGGCGCTGGGCATGTTGCCCTGTGTAATCTGATTCTGCATGTCTCGCTCACTCCTTTTTGGTCTTGTGGGGGCCGCTTACGTGTCGTAGTAAGCATTTGTCGGATTATAGAAGCAATGATCTCCTATGCGGGTCTGCCAGTAGCCCACGTCCGACGGAAACCGGCTGCGGCACTTGGGCCCAAATGGATTGTAAAACCAGAGGGACTCCCCGACGTCCGGCAGGCGGCCGCCGGCGATGGCCCAGTCCGCAATCTCGTAGTGGATCGCCTGGGGACGCATGTTGTAGATGTTCTGGGGGTTGTACGTGCCGCCCTCCGTCTCGCTGGCACAGACGAATTGATAGGGCTGGAAAATGATGTTCCGGATGCTTCCCTTGCCCACACGGGCGTACTCGCCGCCCCGGGCGTGGACCCGGTTCATCACTACCCCGGCTACCGCCTTCATCCCCCGCTCGCCTTCGCCGCCAGCCTCGCACTCGATGAGCCGGGCTAGCAGCTCCCGGTCTGAATATGCCATTTTTCATCACACTCCTGCTCTGCACCATTCTATGCCCCCGGCGGAAATTTGGTGCGTCCGCCGTTGCACGCCCCCGTGCAACTTTTCCCCGTTACACACCATATGTGTAACGGTCTTCCGCTGCGAATTCTTATCTTAAAGGAGAAAAACATGGACTACACACAAAACCACCGCCTGCCCCAGTGGGTCAAAAGCGACCGCATCATGATGGACGACTTTAACCAGATGAACCGGAACATCGAATCCGCCCTCAACACCAGTATCCAGACCGCCAACTCCGCCAAATCCACCGCCAATGCCGCAAAATCCGCCGCCAGCGCCGCCCCGTCCGCCGCACACGACGCCCAGCCCACCGCCAACCAGGCCCTGGCCGCCCTGCCCTACGCCGTGGGCTCCTACACCGGTACTGGGCAGTCCATGACCTTCAAAACCGGCTTCCGGCCCCGGTTCCTGATCGTCGACTCACACTTCGAGGGCAGCAGGTCCTCCGGCTCCGATAACTACTGCTGCGCGACCGCCGGAACGCAGTTCCCCACCGTCATCACTTTCAACAGCGACGGCTTCACCCTCAGCCGCAAGGACGACAACACCTACCCCAACTTGATTCAGATGAATCGTATTTACACCTACATCGCTTTCAAGTAAAAGGAACCCCCCAAGGGCCGAAGCCCTTGGGGGGTAGGTTTTCGCGAGGTTTCGCTTAGGCAATGGTGATCTCAATGGTGATGCTAGTGATCAGGTTCGTGGTTGCGTCGCGGGTCACGGTAATCGTGCCAACAGTCGCGCCCGTAATCGTAGAAGTGATCAGAGCATCATTGGTCAGGTTGCTCAGATCAGAACCCTCAGCGGCCTCGATCACGGTGATGGTGATCACATAGGTACCACTGGTAAGCGCAGTGTTGGTGACAGCAACGTCATCCTTGGCCACAGCAACAGTGCCGGTAATGTCAGTGCAGGCACTCGAGATGGCCGTACCAAGGTCAGTACCAGTGGTCGTATCCTTTGTGACAGTCGCATTAATCGCCAGAGTGAAGGGAGCATTGATCTCGGCAATGGTCAGAGCCTTGTCGCCCACAGTGAACTTGAGGGTGCTGACCAACAGAGCATCCGCAGTACCGGAAGCAATGACGTTCTCGTCCTCATCCATGGCAACCAGATACGTCTGAGCCTCAGAGCTGGTCAGCTCGAGCTCGGCCACGCTGGCAACCCAGATAGTGGCAGTGCTGAGAGCCGCAGGATCGGTAGCCTCGCCGTCCACAAGGACCTTGGCGGTGTAGTCGTCATCAGCGGTAACCTTAGTAGCGCTCACCAACTCGATGTCGCCATCGGGGTTGTAGGTGCTCACGCTGGACAGGTCAACGTACTGCTGGGAGCCAATGCCATTCACTACGACCTTGTTGGCATCCGCAGCGTAGTACTTGGCAGTCTCACCGCTAACGCCTACGGGAATCAGGACATCGTCCTTCGCCAGGCCAAGAGCGGCATCAATCAGCGTCTGGCTCCCGCCAGTGAAGGTGCCAGCGGGCTGGCCGTTGATGATGATGTTGCGGCTCGCCTTCGCGGAGTAGGTCACAGTGCCGTCCTCGCCAGCCTCAACCGCGATGTCGAAGGTCATCTTGTTGGTGTCAGGAGCAACCTTGGGCTCACCGACAGCTTCCTCGCCAGCGTAGATCTGGACGCGGTCGCCAGCGGTCGGGGCAGCCGCCTGCTCCACCTGGATTGTCTTGCCAGTGAGGATGTACAGGCCGCTGGTGGCATCCAGAGCAGAACCAGCGTTGCCGTAGTCGTCAACGACCTTCACAGACGTCTTGCTCAGGCCGTCGCCAATCAGAACCTTGACAGCGGAGAGGTAGTTCACATCCGCAGCCACAGCGGCGATAGTCGCCACGCCCTCGGCGTTCACGGTACCGCCGGTGGTGTTGGCGGGAGCATTGCTGCTCAGCAGCACGTACTTCTCACCGACGAAGCCCTTCGCCTTATCGGCGTTGTTCTTCACGTAGTCCACAGCAGTGCCGTTCAGGGAGACCTGGAACAGCGCATTGGGAGTGGTCTGGCTGGTCTTGGCAAACGAACCAAGCTGCTTGCCGTTCGCCACAACGCTGATGTCAGTGCCCGCGTCAATCAGAGTGATGTCCGCAGCGTTCACGCCCTCAGTGATGGCGGCAATAGCAATCTTGACCTGCTCGTCAGTCAGTTTCTCCTGCTTGTAGCTGTACAGGGTGTAGGTGCCAGTGGACAGCTCAGCCTTGTAGGGCAGCAGCTCGGGGACCTCGATCTCGCCGCCGTCCTCCACGACAGTGATGGTAACAACAGTGGCCTTGGTCACGTTGGTGACGGTCAGAGTGCCGTTCTCCAGGGTGACCACAGCAGCCTCGTCGTCAGCAGTGGCAGTGGCCTTGTAGCCCTCGCCAATGGTGACAGCGGCGGTGTAGGTGCCCTCAGTGAGGGTGCCCTCGCCAACGGTGGCAATCGTCTCGTCGGTGATGGCACTGCCGTCGGCGTCAACGAGCTTCACCTCGACGCTGGGCTCCTCGGGAACCTCAACGTTGGCGTCCTCGACCTTGTAGTCGGCGCTCTTGTCGCCGTCGGTGACGGTGACGGTGAAGCCAGCCTCAACCTTGGCGGTCTCGTCGGTAATCTCGTTGCCCTCGGCGTCCTTGATTACCACGGTGACCTTCTCACCAGCCTCGTTGGTCAGGCCGTTCACCAGCTGGCCAACAGTGATCTCCTGATCCTTGTTGATGGTGATGGTCTCCTTTTCGGTGTCAACGGTGATCAGGTCCTTGATCTCCTCGCTGGGAACCACGGGAACCTCGCTGGGCTCCTCGGTGGTGGGAGGAATGGGTTTGTCATTCGCCTGAAGCAGGCGGATGTAGATGATGCGCTCAACCGCGGTAGCGGGGATCTCAGCGGTCCAGAGGTAGGCCACGCGAGCCTCCTCGCCCTTGGTCATCTTGTAAACGTCGCCGTTCTCGAGAACCACCACGGGCTCCTGCTCGGAGATGACCTGGATGGTGTAGCTGCCGTCAGCCAGCTTGGTCAGCACGGGCTCGCCGCTCAGGTCAATGTTCTCATAGGGATTGACGCGAACGTAGACAGCCGCGACAGGAGTACCCTTCACGATAACACCATAGTAGGTGTTGGCCTTGCCGGACTCGGACCAGACGGTCACAGACCAGGCGCCGATGTCCTCGGAATCCATGTGGATGGTATCCCACTCGTCCTCGAGAATCTCCTTGCCGGTCTCGTCAACGAAGTTCCAGACAAGCTTGGCGTTCGCGGGGGCGTTGTTCTTCTCCACGCTGGTAATGAAGTCGCTGATGGTGGTGTTGCTGCGGACATCAATGGTGATGTTGTTGTTCGCGTCAATGTCCTTAATGTAGTTGCCCACAGTCAGCTCATTGCCGCTGGCAGCCTGCTGAATCAGGGTGAAGGTGTAGCTCTTGTCGCCCTTCTGAGCGGTCACAGTGTACTGCACCTCGGTCTCACTCAGCTCCACCGGGTTGCTCAGGGTGAAGGTGTAACCGGAGTTGTCGTTAATCTTCCAGTTGACCAGGGCGTTGAGGGCCTCGTTATAGGTGACCGTAACGATGCCGTCGGCGGGAACCTTGTTGCCAGCGCCGTCAATGCCAAAGGTCTTGTCGTAGAAGGTACCGAAGGTAGTCGCAGCCGCAGGAGCGCTCTTGCCCTGGTCGGCAACGATCTGCCACCACAGATTGTTGTAAGCGTCAGTAATCTTGTTGGTGTTGCTGTTGTACTGCAACTGACCCTGCTCGTACCACACGTGGTTGTACTCAGCATAGGAGTAGTCGTTGTACTGACGGTCGCCAGTCAGGGTGTCGCGGACGGTAACCATCACGATGAAAGCGACATTGGAGCCGTTCTTCACATAGATGATACGGTCGCCCTCGTTACCGTAACGGACAACACTGCTCAGGTTGTTGTTCCAAACGGTCTGGTTCAGGGTGTAAGCCTTGGCCACGCCGCCGTAGACGGTGTAGACAGGAACATCAGTGATGCTCAGAGTAACATCCTTGGCATTGTTCGCGTAGACCTCGTGGATGCCATCATAGTCCTCGTAGATGCCGTTGTCCGGGTTGAGGGTGATGTAGCCGCGGGTCAGATCCATGGTGCTGATGGTAGCGGCATAGATGCCGAAGTCACGGAAGAACTTGCCATTAGCAGCCAGGTAGCTGGGAGTGATGGGAGTGATATCGCGGATATCGGTGGTGTCCTCGGCAGTCTTCTTACCGCCGGTGGTGCCAACGAAGACAGGAGCCTGGTCCTGACCAGCCCAGTTCTTCACGGAGCTGAAGTTCAGCTGGCCGCGGCTGTTCCGGTCGATAGCAGTGTAATCATACACGGTATCCCAGTTCTTGCTGTGGTTGGCAATGATCAGGTCGATGTTCTCGAAGCCAGTGGTCCAATTCGCGTTCAGCTCGATGACCACAACGTCGGCCACCCAGTAGGGAGCGCCAGTCGCATGGGTCACAGCGTAATCGTTGGTAGCCACGGCGTAGGCCGCGTCAATGTACTTGGCCTCGATAGCGGGCAGGTTGCTGTAGCCGGTGAAGTAGCGGACGCCGTCCTTGCTCACCAGGTAGTACTCGGTGGTGGGAGCAGCGTGGACGTAACCGTCGGTACCGCCCTCGTGGCCGACATCCTGAACGGTCTTGTACACAGCGCCGGAGATCTTCTGGTTGCTGTCAATCGCAACATAGTCACGAACCATGACGGGATCGTTGAGGTTGATATTGTCAGTACCAGGATAGGTGTAGAACACGCGGTTGCCGTTGTCACGCAGCAGCTGCTGAGCAGCGGAGTTGATGGTGATGCGGCCGTCGCTGTCCTTGGTGTACACAGCCACGTTGGTGCGGGTGCCGCCGGCGTTGGTCTCGCTGGGAACGGTATAGCCATAGGTACCGACATCAGTCAGGCCCAGGCCCTGCTTGGCGCCGGTCAGGAAGTTCTGATAACGGCTGTCCTCAATGGGCTGGTGTGTACCCTGGAAGAAGAGATTGTTGCCGCGCTCAAAGCTGCCGTTGAAGTTGGCGACAGTAGCGTTGGCAATGGCGGCGTCGCCGATCTTGTGCTCAACGATACCGACCCAGTTCTTCAGGTACACGCCGTTGTCGGTGTTGGTGGAATACGCCTCGGTCAGCAGCACGTACTGGTTGCCGTTCACGGGCTCGTAAGCGCGGACATAACCGAAGTGATCCTTGTAGAAGCGATACTCCACGTGCTTCTCAGCGTTCCGGAGAGCGCCGGGCAGGCGGGTGTCGTTGTAGATCCAGGACTGGGTGTAGGTCGTACCCTCGGAGGTGACAATGTTGTCGTTGAGGGCGCGGCCATAAGTCTGCATGTTGGCCACATCGTAGTTCACGACCTGAACGATACCAGTCTCTACGTTGACCTTCTCGATGTAGTAGTAGCCGTCGATGAAGGACCACAGAACCTTCTCGCCCTGGCCCAGCTCCATGGTGTCAACGATCTTGCCGTTCTCCACAAAGCGGAAGCCATAGTAGTTCCAGAGGTTCTCGTCAATGCTGGTGACACCGTAGAAGGTGTACTCAGTCTTGCCGTCCTTCGTGGTGATGCGGGCCACCTGATCCAGATGGCTGTCGGTCAGGAAGACGTACTCGGCGACGCCGTCGTTGTCGTTATCGACAGCCTTGAACCACTCGCCGGTGTCCGCCCAGGTGATGATGCTCTTGTTGCTGTCCTTGAGGTAGTCAGCCACAAACTGGGTGTAGGACTTGGTGTCGGAGACATCCACGTTGGACTGGGTGCCCACATAGACCTCGCCGATGAGGTAACCCTCGGAGTTGGTCTTGTCAGCCCAATCAAAGATCCGGCGGATCTCGGTGATGTCGATGGACTCGATCTCCTCACCGGGCTTGATCTCAACGACCCACCACAGATGGGACTCCAGCCGGGTCTTGACATCGCCGTTCTCATCAATGTACTTCACTTCAGTCTGGATGGTACGGGGGGTCTCAGCAATGTAACCATTGCCGGTATAGACCTCACGGAACTCAGGCCACCACTCGGCGTCCACCGTGTAGGTGATCTTCCAGTCGGAAGTGGTCTTGAAGCCGGGGTTGAAGTTCTGATACCACTCGGTATTGTCGTCGTAGCTCAGGTTGGTGGCGGAACGGAAGCGGGAAGCACCGTTCAGATCCTTCCAGGCGCCCTCGTTCTCATAGGTCTGGGCATTCTTGCCAGTGTCGGCGAGATACAGAACCTTGCTGCCGTTCTGGATGTAAGCCAGGCGGCTCTCACCCATGTCGGTCAGATCGGTGGAGTAATCCAGGTTGTAGTTCTTTCCGTCCACGAGCATCTTGGTCTTGCCGTTGGCCAGAGGATAGTTGTCATCCAGAGAGGCCCACTCGTTGGCGATAACCACGCCCTCGATTTCCTCCAGCTTCAGGACGTCGCAGACCTTCTCGGCGCTGTCAACATAGCTGAGGCTGTTGGAGTTCCAGGTAACCTTGGGAAGAAGGATGGACTGGAACAGCAGCTCGGCCACGGTCTCGCGAGTAGCGGGCTCGCTGAGCTGGGTGGTGGAGGTGATGTTCTTGAGGACCTTCTTCTCAGTAGCGATGGAAGCGGTGTTGATCTGCCAGTTGGAGCCGACAAACTCATTGTTCTTGTCGTAACCAACGGCACGCAGGATCATCGCCAGGACCTCGTAGCCGGTAACGTTGGCATAGGGGTCGAACTTGCCGTCGCTGCGGCCCTTGATGTAGCCGGCGTTGGCGCAGTAGGTGACGTAGCCTGCGAACCAGTCGCCGGCGATGACGTCGGAGAACTGGTTATAGGGGGTGTAGGAATCGTTGCGCTCATTGGTCACATCACCGGTAGCGATCCGGTAGATGATGGCCGCGACTTCAGAACGCCGGATGGGGTCGCCAGGATTGAACTTGCCGTTCTGGTCGCCCGCGAAGACGTTCAGGCCGCTGAGGACTTCCACGGCGACACGGTAGGTATCGTTGATATCACCGTCATCCGGGAACTCCGTGGCGCTGGCGGTCGCCATCAGCGAGAGGCTCATGATGAGGGCCAGCACCAGTGCGAGAATCTTCTTGAGATTTCTCATAGTGGATTTTTCCTCCTTCTAATTTTCCGGGTACAAAAGCGGCGTTTTGGTCAAAAAAGTTGCGTGTTTACGAACTAAAAAGGCCAGTGCCAATCCCCTTTGGGAGGAAGGAGGAGGTCCGGAACGTCCTGTGGCGCAAGGCGTTCCGGGGCTGGAGAAATTTTCCTGGTAGCAGTTTTCAGAA
>CATIYU010000077.1 GCA_949739085.1 uncultured Eubacteriales bacterium
CCCAACGCCGCTCACCATCTCCAGGAACCCCAGCGCCGCCCCCGGCACGCGCGCCGGCATCATCGCCGCGAAAATCTGGAACAGCGCCACAAAGGCGCAGACCTGCAAGGTGGAGCCCACGGCCCCGGAGACCGCCACGGTGAGGGCCTCGGGGAAGGACAGCCGCTTCGCCGGGAGATTGCTCCGCAGCAGGGCCGGGCCCCGCTCCGGGTACAGGCGGCAGAGGACCATCCCCACTGCCAGCGCCGCCGCCGCGTGGACCAGGAAGAGCCATACGCCCGCCCGGGAACTGCCCAGCACCCCGCTCCCCACGTACCCCAGAATAAACGCCGGGCCGCAGTTGTCGCAGAATCCCAGCAACAGCTCCGCCTCCTGCCGGGTGAGCTCCCCGCGCCCATACAGCTCCGCCGCCGCCCTGGCCCCGGAGGGGTAGCCCCCCAGCAGGCCCGTCAGCAGCGGCAGCGCGCAGGCCCCCCGCAGATGGAACATGGGCCCCATAAAGGGCCCGCAGGCCCGCTGTAAATAGTCCGCAAGCCCCAGATGCAGCAGCAGCGACGCCACCACGAAAAAGGGGAACAGGGAGGGAATCACCGTGCGGAAGCACAGCGCCAGCCCCTCCCGCACCGCCCCAGCCGCCGTCTCCGGACGCAGCAGAAGCAGCGCGCCGGTTCCCAGCGCCGCCGCCAGAGGAAATATTCGCTTCATTTTCATCACCCGTAGAGCATATGCGAAGCCCGGACAGGTTAGACCTGTCCGGGCAATCCGCCGCCGGTGGAGGGGTCACTCCAGATTCAGCCGCTTGCGGATGATGTATTCCGTTGCGAGGAAACAGACGGCGGATAAAATCAGATTCACAGCAATCCCGCTCCAGACGGAGCGGTGGTACACCCACATATCGAACGGCTCGGAGGCAATGGGTGCAATGACGCGCCCCAGCCATGGTCCGATAACATTCAGCAGCGAGGTTATCAGCGCCTCAATGGCGATAAAGGCGGCGACGCTCAGCGCCACCCGGTGCTTGCTGAAGAGATGCCCAATCCCCATGGACAGATACAGCTGAAGGAAGCCTGTGGCAAAAAACGCCAGCATGAGCAGGATGCTCTCCAGCAGCGCCAGAGACGATTGGGTGGCCGTCAAATCCCAGTGGGAGAAGAGATAGCCCAGGGCCCGGAAAATGACGCGGATGTCGTCCCAGCTCCAGGGCATAATGATCAGGATGGACAGCAGGGCCACTACCACGCTCAGGAAGGTGGTGGCCACGGCGGTGAGCAGCTTGGAGCCGATGAGCTGCCAGGGCCGCACGGGCAGGGTGTGCATCAGATACCCCTCGTCCCCCAGAATGCCCTTGTAGAACCGCTGGATGGCGAAAATGAGGGCGGTGATGAACATGGCCATGAGGATGGCCACATAGACCAGCATGGTAATCCCGGCGGTGGTCGTACCCAGGGTGCTGGTCCCGAGCGCACCGTCTCCGCTGACGGTGGTCATGGCGCTCATGGTGAAGTGATTGACCAGAGCCAGCACCAGGGCCGCAGGCCAAATAAAGGCAAACTGTTTGAACATGGACCGGAAATCGTATTTCAGCAGCTTTCCAAACATCAGAACGCACCTCCCTCATAGTTCCTGGCCCGGAAGATCTCCCGGAACA
>CATIYU010000078.1 GCA_949739085.1 uncultured Eubacteriales bacterium
ATACGGTCATTGCCAATCTGAAGAACTATCTCCTTCCCCTTCGCATCGGCAGGCTGAAGAGCGTCTGCCTCAGCGATAAGCGGATGAAAAAGGACACCGAGTGGTCCATCAAAGCCATGCGCATCAAGACGCCCAGCCAGAATACAGAGATCCGCTCCCTCTCCGGTGGCAATCAGCAGAAGGTCATTATTGGCCGCTGGCTACTGACCAAACCGGAGATCCTGCTACTGGACGAGCCCACCCGGGGCATCGACGTGGGCGCGAAATACGAGATCTACCAGCTCATCATCAACCTGGCCAACGAGGGCAAGGGCATTATCATGGTCTCCTCGGAGATGCCAGAACTGCTGGGTGTGTGTGACCGCATTCTGGTCATGTCCGGGGGAAGGCTGGCCGGCGAGGTCAACGCCGCCGAGACCAGCCAGGAGGAGATTCTCACCCTGGCCGCCAAATATGTATAAAGGGGGAAAACGCTCATGAGTAAAGAGTCCAAGGAACTTGCCGCCAAGGCCCAAACCTGGGACGCCAAACGGGTCCTTAGCCTGGTGGTCAACAACGCGCTGATGATCATTATGATTATCGCCGCCATCGCTATCGCCATCATCAATCCCAACTTCGTCTCCGCCAGTTCCATTGTTAACATCATCTCCCAGACGGCGGCCTATCTGCCCGCCGCGCTGGGAATCGCCGGGTGCATCGTCCTCACGGGTACCGACCTGTCTGCGGGCCGTGCGGTGGGCCTCACGGCCTGTATCTCGGCCTCGCTGCTCCAGGTAGCCGGTTCCGCCAGCAAAATGTGGCCCAACATCGGCACCCTGCCCGTCCCGGTGGTTATTCTCATCGCTATGATTATCGGCGCGGTAATCGGCGCGTTCAACGGCTTCTTCGTGGGCAAATTCAAGCTGCACCCCTTTATCGTTACCCTGGGTACCCAGCTGATTTTGTACACCTTCCTGCTGCTGTATGTCAAGATGGGCAACAACGGCGGTATGGCGATTTCCAACCTGGCTGAGAGCTACACCAACTTTGTCAAGGGCTCCATCCTGCCCAAGATTGCCGGACAGACGATCCCCAACTATGTGCTCATCGCCATTCTGCTGACTGCTATCATGTGGTTTGTCTGGAATAAGACCACTTTTGGCAAGAACATGTTTGCTCTGGGCTCCAACGAGGAGGCAGCCCGGGTTTCCGGCGTCAACGTCCTGCTGACCACCATCATGGTCTTCTCTCTGGCTGGCGCTATGTACGGCTTCACCGGCTTCATCGAAGGGGCCCGCATCGGCTCCAATACGGCAAACACCGGCCTGAACTACGAGCTGGACGCCATTGCGGCCTGCGTCATCGGCGGCGTATCCTTCGTAGGCGGCATCGGTAAGATCAGCGGCATTATCATCGGCGTGCTGATGCTGCGTCTGATCTTCATCGGCCTGACCATGGCCGGGATTAACCAGGACCTTCAGTACCTCATCAAGGGCGGCATCATCCTCTTCGCCTGCGCACTGGACATGCGGAAGTATCTGGTGAAGAAGTAATCCGGCCTCTGCGGAACATATTTTGGGACCGGGGCAGCGCCGCCCCGGTCCCTTGCCGTAATTTGCGTTGACTTTTTTACCAAAATCTTGTACAATATCCACAGTGGCCAGCGTCGTGCCGCCCTGTTTTGGAGGGCTTCGAGGGCGCTGGCGGACCGCGGACCCGCCGCCCAGTGCGGCGGAGGGATTGCTTCCGCAATCTCTGTATATTGCATAATATTGCAAAATTTTCATGGAGGAGTGACACAAAATGCAGATTTTTGTAACCGAGGATTACCAGGCCATGAGCCGCCGGGCCGCCAATATTCTCTCCGCACAGGTGATTATGAAGCCCCATAGCGTGCTGGGCCTTGCTACCGGCTCCACCCCCAAGGGGATGTACAAGCAGCTGGTGGAGTGGCATAAGAAGGGCGACTTGGACTTCTCTCAGGCCAGATCCGTGAACCTGGACGAGTACGTGGGCCTGGAGCCCACCCACGACCAGAGCTACCGCTATTTCATGCAGCAGAACCTCTTTGACCACATAAACATTGTCCCCGCCAACACCAACGTGCCCAACGGCCTGGCGAAGGACGCTGCGGCGGAGTGCCAGCGGTATGACCAGATTATCCAGGACATGGGCGGCATTGACCTCCAGGTGCTGGGTTTGGGCCACAACGGCCACATTGGCTTCAACGAGCCCAGCGACTTCTTTGAGCTGGACACCCATGTGGTGGACCTCACCGAGCGCACCATTGAGGCCAACGCCCGATTCTTTGCCACCCGGGACGACGTGCCCCGTCAGGCCATGACCATGGGCGTGCGGCCCATCATGCAGGCCAAGCTGGTGCTGCTGGTGGTCAGCGGCGAGGACAAGGCGGACATCGTGAAGACCGCCTTTACCGGCCCTGTGACCCCCCAAGTTCCCGCGTCCCTGCTCCAGCTGCACCCCCATGTCATTCTGGTGGGCGACAAGGCCGCTATGAGCAAGCTGTAAATCCATACATCAAAACACCTCTGGGACCACTGGTCCCGGAGGTGTTTCTGTTTACTTGAATGCGTCCAATAATTCCATCAGCATTGTCCGTGCGGTTTCCGCCTTTCCGTCGTTGTAGTAGTAAATGGTTAAGGAAAAATAGGCGTAGTCCGTGGCGAAGTAGGCCACCTGCTGGACGTAATCTCTGTCAGGCCAGTTGACCCCGGTCTCAGTGATGATCGCGGACACAAGGCCATTAGGAGTAACATACTCCTCCACCTGAGCGCTGCCCTTGGTGTTTATATAAAAACCCCTCGGGTCCCGCTCCGCTTCCTGAAAGTCTGCCGCATCCGTGTAGAGGAAGGCGCGGAACTGCACAAAATAGTCCTCCTCCCCGCCGTATTGCGCCGCGGGATCTGGCCGGCGCTCTATAAGCAAATAGTTGGCGTGCAGGTCCAGGACTTGTGCCGGGTCCCCATGTACCATCAGCAAATAGGGCTCTTTAACAGCTGCTTCCCCATTAAATAAGATAGGCTGCTTGTAGGGCTCCAGCTGGTCCAGCTTGGGATTGTCCAACAGCTGTACACCTAAATATTCTCCCACCTCGGACAAGGAATTGAAGCCGAACATCCTGTCCTTGCCGCCGGAATCTGCCCGGAGCTCCTCCGGCAGGCTTTCCAGGGGGATCAGCGTGACGTCTGCCTGGGTTTGGTAGTACAGAGAGCCATCGTTGAACACGTCTCCTACCATCTCCATGTGGACCCCCAAATAGTCTGCCACTGCCGTTCCGGCCAGGATCACAACCAGCACCGCCGCCGTTAGGGCCGGGATAGGCAGCCAGCGGTTCCGCCTCGCCATCTTAGTTATGTTTTGTACCTCTGTCCGCAGCCTGCTGGAGGCGCGGATTTCCTGGAAAGTCTCCTGATACAAATTCTTCATGGCTCATTCCTCCGCCAGTATGGTTTTCAGCTTGGCCCGGCCCCGGGCCAGACGGGTCTGTACAGTGGAGGGCTTCAGGCCCAGCAGCTCCCCCACCTCGTTTACGGAGTACCCCTCGTAGTAGTAGAGGTACAGTGGCAGCCGGTATTTCGCCGCCAGCGCCATCACCGTCTGGAACAGCTCCCTGCGCTCCTGGTCCTCGAACACAGGCGCTTCCTCCAAGGGAACGGTGCGGCTCCGCCAGGGGTGCAGGGAGATGCGCTTGCACTCGTTCACCGTCACCCGGATCAGCCAGCGGCGCAGATGCTCGGCCCCGGCGAAGTCTGTGTCCGTCCGCCACAGCCGCAGCATGGCGTTTTGGGCGGCGTCCTCGGCGTCGGCGGAATTTTTGAACCAGTTGAGGGCAATGCGGTAGACCATGTCCAGATGGCGCTCCGCCGCCTCCGTGAATTCCCGTTCAGTCAGCATAGGGCGGGTCACTCCTTGAAACGCATTTCACCTGTAGTACCCGGCGGGACCGAAAAATATCCCATCCCCTGGAGGAATATTTTTCGAAACATACGTTTTGTGCAGGATATGGCTTAATGGGTACAGAAAACCAGCCGCCTGCCGGAGCAGAGCGGCTGGTCTGTAACAGATTACTCGGAAACGTATCCGTTGCCGTCCAGGCTATAGGTCTTGCCGTCCACAGTGACGCTGCTGCCCCGGTGGAAGCTGCCGTCGGGGCGGCGGTAGCGCCAGCCGGTGTCGTCCTTGACCCAGCCTTCGGCGCTGACGCCCTTATAGAGGTATGTGTTCAGCTTGATGGCGTTTCGGGTGGCGTCGTCCTGGAAGTGCCACCACTCACTGGTAAGGCCGTTCAGCCCCGCCACGCCCTTCATGTAGTGTTCTAAAAGCTTGGCATTGTCGTTGTTCAGGTAGGTAGCGGCGTGCCAGCTCAGGTCGTGGATGGGGGCTTGCATGGCCAGCTCCTCCCCATCCAGGGTCTCCAGGGTCAGGTCCAAGGCGATGCCCCGGTTGTGGGCCGAGGTGGCCGCCGCCAGGAAGCTGGAAATTTTGAAGCGTCCATCCGTCATGATCTGACCCAGGGTAATGACGTTCTCCGGAGTGCTGGTGGTGGGATTGTCCTCCTCTTCCAGCTCTCCCTCGTCGGACCCGCCGGTACCGGTGGAGGACTCGTTAGGCTCAGCCACCTCGCCAGGTAGAAGGGGCTCGTCCTCCGGCGGCAGGCTGGGACCGTCCTCCCCCTCGCCGCTCTCCTGAGACTCCCCGGTAGGCGCGGCTCCGCCCTCAGCCGGCGGTTCTCCGTCCGTTGGGGCGTCCGGCTCCTCGTCCTCCGGCTCGGGCTCTGGGTCGGGGATAGTGGCCGGGTCGATAAGCGTGCCGTTCTCCGGGTGGATGAGGAATCCGGTCTCCGGATCCATAGACAAGCCGGTCCTGGGATCGATGACCCGGCCTGCCTCATCCAGAGGCGGCACAGGGTTGTCCAGCAGGGTCAGCGTGGTGTCGTACAGGAAGCGGGTGGCCTCGTTGGGGCGGTACGCCTCGTAGATCTTCAGCCGGTAACCGTCGGCCTCGGCGGCTTCCGCAGCGGCCAGCAGCTTCTTAGAGCTGGGGTACAGGTAGGGCACCAGGTACTCCCCCTCCGCGATCTGGATGTTCTCAAAGCCCTGGATGACCTGCCAGGTGATATTCTCAATGGGGTATTCATGGACCTTGAAGATGGAACGGTAGCTGTTGGTGATGTTGTAGGAGCAGGCGTCGCCCACGTACTCCGGGAGGTTAATCATGCAGAAGCGGTTATCAATGTAGCCATAGCTGTCCTTGTAGCGGACGTAGAACCAGTTTCCAGATTCTTCCAGAACACACAGGGCCGTACCCCCGGGAACTGTGGCCAGAGTATTGCTCTGGCTGGTGTTGTCGAAGAGCTTCAGGTCCATAATGGGCCAGATGGTGGCATACAGCGGAGACACTGAGGCGCGGAAGGAGATCTCGTCCGGCTCCGCGGAGAAGCCGTTGTTCTCCGGCACGGCAAAGCTCTCCGCAGCCTCCTGGTCGTAGGCCGCCACACGGTAGCGGTGGTCCGTGCCGGACCCCAGGCGGCCCGTCTCATAGACCAGCTCGTCTGTCCGGTCAATCCGTACCAGGGTCTCCCACTGGCTGTACTCCCCGTCCCACTCCTGGATCTCGTAGTAGTCCCCCTTGGTCTCGTTCCAGCGGAGGGTATACAGCCGCTCGCCGGTCTCCTGGAACTCCAGGGACAACTCATTGCCCAGCAGGGACTCCCGGTCCACGGTCACGGGCATGGAGTAGTCACCGAACAGTATATAGCCCTCTCCGTGGAAGGCGGGACGTACCGATACCCGGGCGGGGGCGTCGTAACTGGGCATATCCATGTCCCCCTCCGCGCCGAAGTGGACTACGGCGGTACCGTTGGCGGCGGTGACGTTGGTTAGGGGGGTGTACTGGCCGCTATCCACAGAGCAGACCTGGTAGTCGCACCCCGCACCGGCGGTCCAGCTGAGGGAAAGGGTCTTGTCCTCGTGGGGTTCCCCGGTGACCTTGGGCCGGGAAAGCAAGGTCTGGGGCAGGACCGACACCTCAATAATATTCTGACTTAGCATCTCCCGGGTCATGCCCAGCAGGTTCTTGCCAAAGGCCACTGCCTGAATCCGCAGATGGAGAGGCTCGTCCAGGGTGATGCCGGAGAGGAGGGCCCGGTTCTCCTCAAACTGTCCGGCAAAGGAATAGTTTTTCTCCTCTCCGCTGCACAGATACAGCAGATACGCGGCTTGCTCCCCGGCCTCTGGCCAGGACAGGGACACTGCCCCGTCCTGCTGGGGGGAGACCAGTACATCTCCCTCCTCCAGAAGGGGCCGGGCGCTGTTGGGGGTGATGAAGTAGGCGGCGGCAAAGGCGCCCAGCAGGAGCAGCAGTGCCAGCAGCACCACAAGCAGCACGGTGTAATTGGATTTGTGCCTCCGGTACACGGTGTTTTTCATGTATGATTTTCACCTCATGGTTTTTCCGGACAGAATTCTTAAAATACGTCGTAAACGACCTCGTTGTCGGGCGCGCCGGCTGTGTAGACGGTAAAGCCGTCATAGACCAGCTCCCCGTCGTCCGTGTCCAGGTCCAGGCAGCTGGGGCTATAATCGGCAGAGAGGGGCTGGCCGATGGCGTCGTACAGCTCGCTGACCGGCCGGCCGATGAGGCTCTCGGCAACGGCCTTCGGGTCTGCCGCCGGAGTGGTGGGCTCGGAGTCGGGCTCTGGCTGGGGATCGGGTTCAGAATCGGACTGGGTGTCCGGCTCTTGGTTGGGCGGAGAATCGGTCTCAGGGCTGGGCTGGGAGTCCGGCTCATCCGATTCGGGCTGGGGGTCCGGCTGGGAATCAGGTTCGGAATCGGGCTGAGAGTCCGGTTCAGCGTCCGCAGGCTCCTGCTGCTCGGGGCTCTGGGGTTCAGTGTCCTGGGACTCGTTTTCCTCCGGGACATCCTCGGTCTCCTCCGGGTCCTCTGACGGCTGGACGGGCTCCTGATCCTCCGGCTCCGTGGCGTTTTCTTTGTTCTGGTTGTTGGCGGTGGTGGGAGTGTCTGGGGTTTGGGGATTGGCCGCCGGGCCGCCGCAGGCGCAAAGGCTCAGGAGAAGAGCCAGGGATAGAAAAATGGGTATCAGCTTTTTCATGGTTTCCTCCAAATCATTTTATATAAGACAGGCCGCAGATTTTGTTGTTATTTGATGTAATTCCAGCCGCTGCCAGTCCATTTATACATATTGATGTATTGCCCTTTTTGCCGGTAGGCCATCTCCAGCTCGGTGTCAAAGATATAGCTTGTGCCGTCAAAGGTGATCTCCACCCAGCTGTGTGGGGACCGGCGCTGGCCCACTGTGCCGTTGATGATCCGGGAGTCGTAGCCCGCCCAGCGGGAGAGGTACCAGAACACGGACGCGTAGCAGTAGCAGTTGCCGTAGCCGGTGGTCAGCATGTTCAGCGCGTCGGTCTGCATGAAGTCCAGTACGCCGAACTCGTAGGGGGGACGGCGGCGGTAGGAGAAGGAGTCCCTGGTGTAGACGTAGAGGGCCCGGAGCTTCTCCTCCTGGGTCATGCTCTCGTTCGTCTCCTTAACGTAGATATCGTGGAGGAGTTGGTCCAGCTCGTCGCTGCCGGAGGTAAAGCGGCCCTGGGCGTTGAAGTCGAAATTCCCCACAGACCCGCTGCGGACGACGTCGTTTTTCCCGGCGTCAAAGTAGTAGAGCCAGCCGTCCCGGTAGAGGAACCCTGTGGCGATTCCCGGGGACACGGCGGTGTGGCTGGTCCACTGCTCCGCCAGCACGTGGCCCGTGCGGTCGTGGGTTACGGACGCCTCCGCCACGTCGTAGTAGTACCAGTTGCTGGGAGCCACGTCCCAGAAGAACACCGGGTGGGTGCGGTCGATGTACGCCTTGTCCGGAGACCGGCCCAGAGCCCGGTTCAGCAGGGACACCGCCTCTGCCCGGCTAATGGGCAGGCCGGGCCGTACCGTACCGTCATCAAAGCCGCCCAGCCAGCCCCAGGCTCTGGCGGAGAGGATGTAAGGGGCGTCGGGGGAATCCGGCGCAACGTCTGTGAACTGCTTGGCGTCCCGCCGCAGAGGGAAGAATTGGGCGATGTAGCGGACAAATTCCCCGCGGGTGACCTGGGCGTCCGGCTGGAAGAGGTCCTGGCCGGTCTGGAAGACGCCGAGACTGCCCAGCGTGTTGGCGGCCTCGGCGTACCAAGCGTCTGCGGGCACGTCGCTGAAGGTCTTGGTGATGGGCACAGTCTTGGAGAGAAGGCGGAAGATGATCTGAGCGGACTGGGCCCGGGTCAGATGATCCGCCGGGGAGAAGAGGTTCTCGCTGCCGGTCATGTAGGCGATATGGTCCTGAGTCACCAGGGCGACGCCGGAGGCGAGAATATTGTTGATGGCGTTCTCCGCCTTGTGAGACTCGTCCAGCTCCTCTTCTTCACCGTCCACGTCGTCGATTGCCGGGTAGAAGGGCTGGCCGCTGCTACCGCCGCTCTCGTCGTCCGCGTAGGCGGGGGTGGAGAGGGTCAGGTACAGTATCATGGAGAGGGACAACAGAGCCATGACTGTGATGGAACCGCGTATAAGATGCTTTTTCATACAATTCTTCCTCCTTTACTGGGGGCCTGCCGCCCAAGGCCGGGCCCCGGTTTATCTGCTAGTCAAAATTCCATGCCGAACCAGTATATTACAGCGCCACCGGGAGGGATACCACCCCGGCGGATGTTGTGAACACAAGCGTAAGCGCCTCTCCCGCTAGAGCCTCCTCCGGCACGTACAAAGCGAAGCCCTGCTCCTCCATCAGAAACGCCTCGTAGCAGGCGTTTTCTGTGCAGAGAAAGACCTTGGAATCATCCGACGGCCCTTCGGGGAGCTTGCCGCTGGCAAGGACGCAGCCCTCCAGATCCCGGGAGGGGGAGACGTCCAGGAACAGCTGGGCCGGCCCCTCCCGCAGCGGAGCCGCCTCAGGGGCCTCGCGGACGGGGGCGGGCATAACAGGGGTATATTGCAGGAGGTAGCCGATGTTGCGCTCCACCAGCTCAATGACCACGCAGTCCGCCTGACGCTCCGCAATGAGGTTCAGCCGGTAGGCGGCGGACCGGGAGAACTGGGCGTGGGCAAAGCTGTCCGCCAGATAGGGGTAAAGCAGCTCGCCAAAGGAGTCCCGGAACATGAGGAGGGAGTCCCGGCCCTGGCCAGTGGTGGTGATGGTCATGTCGTTGGCGGAACGGATGGGGGAGTCGTAGGTAAAATTCAGGGTCCCGGCGTACTTGTAGTCCGTCTCCCGCCAGGAGCCGGTGGGGTAGAGCATGGCGTAGAGGTCGCTGAGGTGGTTTGTCTCCGGGGCGAAGGTTCCCCCGTAGTAGTAGCGGGCGGAGTCTCGGCGCAGGGCAGTGTTAATCCAGTCCGCCGCCAGAGCCGCGCCCTTGGAGTTCCAGTGGGAGTCCTGGGTAAAATAGAGAATTTCATCCACGGACTCAAAGGCGGCGGAGAGCCGCAGGCTGGGCGTCCCATCCGCCTCCAAAGCCTCGTAGAGGGCGTCCACATTCCGGCTCTGGGAGAAGACGGGCAGGTTGGGCATGTACTGGGGGTACAGAGAGTTCTTGTTGGGGGCGATGGTGAAGAGGAATTGGGCCCCCTGGCTCTGGCTGTACTCCGCCATCAGGGCCAGATTGCGGGCGGCGGAGAAAATTTCCCGTTGGGAGAGGAGATTGGACCCAGTGTAGTCGTCCAGTGTGTCCGCGAAATAGAGCCAGCCGCCGTGGCCTAGCAGCACATTGTCCGCAATGGATGTGCCCAGCAGGCGCTGGTTCAGGGCGGACCAGGCGGTGACAAACTGCGGACGAAGGAAGTAGTTGTCCTCCGCGTAGCCGGTGAGGTCCGTGAGGTAGCTGGCATTCAGCGCGCCCTCGCGGTCCCGCAGGCTGGGCGGCTGGGCCAGGACCTCGTTGCCGCCGGACTCCGTCCGGACCCCGGCCAGCATCCCCACAGAGGGCGTCAAGCACAGGAGCAGGATCAGGGCGGTGAACAGGATATATCCCCAATTTTTCTTCATGACGGGCCCTCCTTAGAACTGACCGTAGATAAAGGGCTGGAAGCCGCTGCCCGCCAAGGCCAGCAGGCACAGGACAAAGAGCGCCGCCGCGCCGGCAAAGGATAGCGCCATTACATACCGCCGGGACGTCTCCTTCAAGGCCTGGACCCGGTTGGCCAGGCGGGGGACAATAGGCAGGGACCCCACGATCCCCGCCAGAAGGGCCAGCCACGCCGCCGGAGCGATCCGGCACAGGGCCAGCGTAGAGGCCGGACGCAGGGGGAAGCCCGCGAAAAGCGCCTGGAAGAATTGGCCCGTCTGGGCCAGGCTTGTGGCCCGGAAGATGACGAATCCCAGACACACCACCAGCAGAGTGTATACCCGGGAGAGGACCCGCCCCGGCCGGGTCTTTTGCAGGCGGGCGCAGTCGATAGCCTTGCTGCTCTCCAGGGCGGAGAAGAGGCCGTGCCACGCGCCCCAGAGGACAAAGGTTCCGCTGGCGCCGTGCCACAGGCCGCAGAGCAGGAAGACAATGGCCTTGTTCAGTGCCTGGCGGGCCTTGCCCTTGCGGTTGCCGCCCAGAGGGATGTACAGGTAGTCCCGGAACCAGAGGGACAGCGAGAGGTGCCAACGCCGCCAGAAATCCGTAATGGAGGCGGCGGTATAGGGGTAGTTGAAGTTCTCCGGGGTCTCGAAGCCGAACACCCCGGCCAGGCCGATGGCCATGTCGCTGTAGCCGGAGAAGTCAAAATAAATCTGCACCGTGTAGGCCACTGCGCCCAGCCAGGCCATGCGTATGTCCAGCCCGGCATCCAGGGAGAAAGCGGCGTTGGCAATGGAGGCCACCGGGCCCGCAATCAGCATCTTTTTGCCGAAGCCCACAATGAACCGGCGCAGGCCCTGGGCAATCTGCTCCGGGCAGAGGGGGCGGTCCGCCAGCTGGGCGGAGAACTGCCCGAACCGGGCGATGGGCCCGGAGGTGAGCTGGGGGAAAAAGGAGATGTACAGAAACACATCCAGGACCCGGCGGGAGCCGCCGCCCTCCCGGTAGGCGTCGATGATGTAGGACATGCTGCGGAAGGTGAAAAAAGAGATGCCCACCGGCAGCAGCAGGCCCGCCGCCGGAATTTCGACAGGCAGGAAGCGGTTGAGAATACTGGTGAAGAAGTCCAGGTACTTAAAGCAGCCCAAAAGGCCCAGTTCCAGCGCCAGCGCCAGCACCAGCACTGGCTTTTTCGCCTTGGGGCGGTCCATAAACCGCCCGGCAGCGTAGCTGATAAGGGCGGACGCCAGCAGGAACGGCAGGCCCTGCCACTGGCCAAAGGTGTAGAAAACAAGGCCCGCCCCGAACAGGAACAGGTTTTTGGCCCGGACGCCCGGGACGGCGGCATAGAGCAGAAACGCCAGGGGGAAAAAGAAGAAGAGAAAAGCCGCTGAATTGAAGGCCACAGGATCGCCCCCCTTACCTCAATTTATAAAATATGAATAAATCTTTAAGATTATATACCCAACTACAAAAAACGTCAAGGACTTCATCGAATTTTGCAGAAATTTCCCGATTATCCACGGATTGTAAACTTATATGCACTTATGAGCGTTCTAACCGCAGGCCGCCCCGCCGGTTCCGGGCCGCCGGGAACATTTTCCTTTTTCTACTTGTTATCCCGGCGAAAAAGGTGTATAATGACCGTATCTTCCGCTGAAAGGATGTTTTCCATGATAAAACTGCAAACAGAAAAGGGCGCTATCAGCATCAGCGACGCCGTATTTTCCAATATCACCGGAAACGCCGCCACCAACTGTTTCGGCGTTAAGGGCATGGCCTTCCGCTCCATGACCGACGGCCTCGTCCACCTCCTGCGCAAGGAGGCCATGAGCAAGGGCGTCCAGGTGCTCTACAACGAGGACTCCTCCGTGTCCATCCGCCTCCACATTATCGTGGAGCACGGCATCAACATCACCGCCGTCTGCCGTTCCATTATGAGCGAGGTCCAATACAAGGTCAGCAAGTACACCGGGATTCCCGTCAAAAGTGTGGATGTCTGCGTGGACTCCGTGGTGAACAATTCCAAGGGGGTATAGTGCAAGATGATTCATACGATCGACGGCACACAGTTCAAGCAGATGGTCCTGCACGGGGCAGCCGCCATCACCTTGCAGAAACAGCAGATTAACGACCTCAACGTCTTTCCCGTCCCTGACGGCGACACAGGCACCAATATGAGCCTGACCATCGGCGCCGCCGCCTCGGAGCTGAAGAAAAACCATGCCGCCGCTATCGGCGAAGCCGCCTCTGTTACCGCTGGAGCGCTCCTCCGGGGCGCACGGGGCAACTCCGGCGTCATTCTCTCCCTTCTCTTCCGCGGGCTTTCTAAATCGCTGAAGGGCTTTGAAACGGCGGACGGTGCGCAGCTGGCCGCCGCCATGCAGGAGGGGGTAGCCGCCGCCTACGGCGCGGTGATGAAGCCCGCCGAGGGCACCGTGCTTACCGTATCCCGTCTGGCCTCCAAACGCGCCGTAGAGGCCGCCGGAGAGAACAACGATGTGGATTACGTCCTGGCCGAGGCCGTCCGGGTGGGCTGGGACGTGCTGGCGCAAACTACGGATATGAATCCCGTGCTGAAAAAGGCGGGAGTGGTGGACGCCGGCGGCCAGGGATATCTGGTCATTCTGGAAGGAATGCTCTCCGCCCTGCGGGGCGAGCCTATGCCGGAGCTGGAGGACAGCTCCGCCAGACAGGCGAAAGCCGATTTCAACGTTTTCTCCACAGAGGAGATTACCTTCGCCTTTGACACGGTGTTTATTGTGCGGAAAAATGCCCCTGACGTGGATTTGCATCCTCTGCGGGCCTACCTGGACAGCATCGGCGACAGCCTGGTGATCGGAGAGGACGACGAGGCTTTCAAGGTCCATGTCCACACCGACACCCCGGGCAGCGCCCTGAATGAGGCGCAGAAATATGGAACCCTGGAGCTGGCGAAAATTGAAAATATGCGTACCCAGTACGAGGACCTTGCTGCGGGAAAGAAGGTTCAGAGTGTGGACGACCTGGAGGCGGTGGAGGACGAGCTGGAGCACGCCGGGGAGGCCGCTCCCCCCCAGAAGCCCTACGGCTTCCTCGCCGTCTGCGCGGGAGAGGGACTGGCTGCCGTGTTCCGGGACTTGGGCGCGGACGGGATTATCCCCGGCGGTCAGACGATGAACCCCTCTACGGAGAGCATTCTTCAGGAGATTAACAAGGTTCCCGCTGAGACGGTCTTTGTGCTGCCCAACAACAAGAATATCATTATGGCCGCCCAGCAGTGCGTGGGGCTGTCCCCGAAAGAGGTGGTGGTGGTCCCCACCGAGACGGTTCCCCAGGGCGTTACCGCGATGATGGCCGTGGACCCGGAGCTGGAGCGGTCCGCGCTGCTGGAAACCATGACGGAATCCATCAAAAACGTTGCCACCGCCCAAATCACCTACGCCGCCCGCGACAGCGATTTCGACGGTTTCCAGATTAAAGAGGGCGACTATCTGGCCCTGCTTAACGGCAAGCTCTTCGGTACGGACCGGGATATCACGGTCCTGCTGGAAAGTCTGGCCCGGGAAGCCCGGGACCGGGGCGCGGAATTTGTCACGCTTTTCCACGGCGAGAACGTCACCGGCGAGGAGGCGCAGTCGGCCCAGGAGATTTTCGCCGGACAGTGTCCGGATGCGGAGTTGTCCGTTCTTCCGGGAGGCCAGCCGGTTTATTACTATATCATCAGTATCGAATAGACAAGCGCAGGAAAAAGAGCGGGAGAGGCTTCAAGAGTCCTCTCCCGCTTTTGTCACTTGAAACGCGCCAGCGCGTCGGCCTCCGTCATTCCAAAATAGCGGTAGGCCACGGTATTGGTCTGGCTGCCCCAGGTGGTATCAATATGGTATTCGGTTCCATCCAGCTCCGCCACAGTCCAGATATGGTCCTCTGTGGACATGGTAGAGCAGGAAATGCCTTCCAGCTTCAGCAGCAGATTGTAAGCCGCCGTATAGCCGTCGCAGACCGCCAGTCCCTCCGCGAAAGCCCGGTAGCCGCTGTGGCTCATGGAGGTATCGGTGGTGTCGAAGTCGTAGCGGCAGCTGCCGCAGAGCCAGGTAAAATAGGCGCGGGCTTTGTCGTATTCCGACATCTCTGGCGTAATGGCTTTCTCCTCCCAGAGCCTGTCGTGGATTTGGATGGCATATTCCATAGTGGCCTCCCGGTAGCGGCTGATTTCGTCCTCACCATAGAGACTGCTGGAAAAGGTAAGCGTAATCTTCCCGCTTTGGAGGGAGTAGGAGCACTGGACCTGGTTATAGGTCTGCTCCACATAAAGCCGGACGGTTTGCAGGAAAACCTGCATAATCTGATTGACAACCGGCTGTGTCAGGGTGTTGGCGGGATAATACAGAGAGAGGATTCGTTCGCCACGGGACAGCATGTACCGCACATCTGCGTCGATTTCCGCAAGGTTCTCCAGGCGGGGGGCCTCGTAAAAGGAGCCATCGCTGTGGACCAGCTCCTCCATTGTGGTCCCGGCACGGCTGTAAGAGACCTCCCAGTCCAATTCAATGCGCAGCTCGCTGTGGACCAGCCGCGTGACCATGGCGGCAACCTGGCAGCGCGGGATGCTCTCGCTGGGATGAAAAGAACCGGTCCGGTCCATGCCGCTGAGGATACCCCACTCATAAAGTTGGAGGATGTCCTCGTAGTAGGGGGTGCGGACGCTGACGTCTTTTATATAGGTCCCGCTGGCGAAGCAGGCCGCAACCAGGTCGCCGTTGATGGGCTGGAAAAACGTCTCGGGGAGGGTGTTGGCCAGAATATGCGCCATTTGGGCCCGGGACGCGCTCTGCTCGTAGGCGTCCGCAAATTCCAGGCCAATAACGCCCTGGGCTTGCAGATAGCGCACATAAGGTATGTACCAGATTCCGCCGCTGTAGGACGCGGGGCCGGTCTCGCTGGCGCCGTATTCGTACAGGCTTCGCAGGCGGGCCGCCATTGTCAGCGCCTCGGCGACGGTCATGTCGCCCTCCGGGACAAACAGCCGCGCACTGCCCTGCCCGTTGGTCAGTCCCAGCTCGTAGAGGACGCGGACATTGTCGTAGTACCAATCGGAGGGGCTGACGTCAGTAAACTGCCCGTCGTAGGTTCGGAGCGGGGGGAAGGCGTCTTCTCCGGCGCGGGCCGCGCCTGTGGGGAGGCCTGCCAGCAGAAGGATGGTAAGGAACAGGGAGAGTACACGCCGTTTCATTGGCAGCTCCTTTCAGGCGGGTCCGGGTAAAGTTGTCCCATTGTATCACAACGGGCGGTACGATGCAAGGCCGTTTGCGAAAACAGGGGAAACTTTCCAGCGGTCCAAACCGGACTTGCTTTGCCGGACCAGCTCTGCTATACTTTCCTATAGAATGCTCCCCGCCCCGGCGGAGAAAGGACGAACGATATGAAAATTTTAATAACGGGCTTCGACCCCTTCGGGGGAGAAACGGTGAATCCGGCTTATGAGGCAGTCAAGCTTCTGCCGGACACCATCGCGGGCGCGCAGATTATCAAAATGGAAATCCCTACCGTATTTTCCCAGTGCGGCCCGGCGGTGGAGGCGGGAATCCGGGAACACCATCCGGACGTAGTGCTGAACATCGGTCAGGCGGGAGGCCGCTCCTGCGTCACAGTGGAGCGGGTGGCGGTCAATCTGGCAGAGGCCGGCATTCCGGATAACGCCGGAGAACAGCCTATGGACCAGCCCCTTCAGCCGGACGGCCCGGCGGCGTACTTTGCCACTATCCCCGTCAAGGCGGTTGTCCAGAACGTGCGGGACCACGGTCTCCCCTGCCATCTCTCCTATTCGGCGGGCACCTACGTGTGCAACTGTGTGATGTACAATGTTCTGCATCTGGCGGCAACGAAGTATCCGGGCCTCCGGGCGGGGTTCCTCCACGTCCCCTACGCAGACTTCCAGACGGCGGGCAAACCCAACGGCACGCCCAGCGCATCCCTGGCGTCTATCGCCAAAGCGTTGGAGTACGCCGTGGAGGCGGTTGCCGCCAGCCGGGAGGAGGTCCGGGAGGCCATGGGAACCACCCATTAATCCGGATATCCACGCCTCTCCGCGTATTTTTGCGGAGAGGCGTTTGTGCTTTCGGCGGCTTATACTATTTTCACAACAGAAACCCTTGCATGTCCCGTTAAAATCATATATAATGGAAAAAGGAAAGGGGGAATCAGCCAGTGGCGGAAACCGAAAGAAAAGAGAACTATGTCGTCGAGATGCTGAATATCACCAAGGTGTTCCCAGGCATCGTGGCAAACGACAACATCACCCTCCAGCTCCGGCGGGGGGAGATTCACGCCCTGCTGGGGGAGAACGGCGCGGGTAAAAGCACCCTTATGAGCGTGCTCTTCGGCCTGTACCAGCCCGAGGCGGGAGAAATCCGTATGGACGGAAAGCGGGTGGACATCCGCGATCCTAACGACGCCAACGCCCTGCACATTGGTATGGTCCACCAGCACTTTAAGCTGGTGGAATGCTTTACTGTGCTGGACAACATTATCCTGGGCGTGGAGCCCAACAAGCTGGGTTTCCTGCAAAAGAAGGACGCCCGGAAAAAGGTACTGGACCTGAGCGGGAAATATGGACTTAAGGTGGACCCGGACGCCCTGGTAGAGGACATCACCGTGGGTATGCAGCAGCGCACCGAGATTCTGAAGATGCTCTACCGGGACAACGAGATTCTGATCTTCGACGAACCCACCGCCGTACTGACGCCCCAGGAAATCCACGAGCTGATGCAGATTATGAAGAGTCTGGCCGCCGAGGGCAAGTCCATCCTCTTCATCACCCACAAGCTCAACGAGATCATGGAGGTTGCCGATCGGTGCAGCGTGCTGCGCAAGGGCAAGTATATCGGCACCGTGGACATCAAGGACACCACCAAAGAGGAGCTCAGCCGCATGATGGTGGGCCGGGACGTGAAGTTCGCCGTGGACAAGGCCCCCGCCCAGCCGGGGGAGACGGTGCTGGAGATCTCGGGCCTCACCGTGCCCAGCAAGGTCCACCGCAACAACGCGGTGAAGGACGTCAGCCTCTGCGTCCGGCGGGGGGAGATCGTCTGCATCGCGGGGATCGACGGCAACGGCCAGAGCGAGTTCGTCTACGCCCTCACCGGCCTGGAGAAGGCCAGCGCCGGGCGCATCCAGCTCTGCGGCAAGGACGTCAGCCACGCCGCCATCCGCCAGCGGGGCAAGGCGGGCATGAGCCACATCCCCGAGGACCGGCACAAGCACGGCCTGGTGCTGGACTTCTCCCTGGAGGATAACCTGATCCTCCAGCGGTACATGGAGGCCCCCTACCAGAAGGGCGGCTTTATCCAGCGGGAGCCCATCCGGAAGTATGCGGAGGAGCTCATTGAGAAATTTGACATCCGCTCCGGACAGGGCCCGGCGACCAAGGTGCGCAGCATGTCCGGCGGCAACCAGCAGAAGGCCATTATCGCCCGGGAAATTGACCTGAACGCGGACCTGCTTATCGCGGTCCAGCCCACCCGGGGTCTGGACGTGGGGGCCATTGAGTACATACACAGCCAGATTGTCCGGCAGCGGGACCTGGGTAAGGCGGTGCTGCTGGTGAGCCTGGAGCTGGAAGAGGTTATGAACCTCTCCGACCGCATCCTGGTGATGTACGAGGGAGAAATCGTGGGGGAGCTTGACCCCAAGGAGGCCACCGTGGAGGAGCTGGGCCTGTACATGGCGGGCGCCAAGCGGAACACGGGCGGAAAGGAGGGCGCGGCGTCATGAAAAAGAATCGAACCCTGTGGAACGACGGGACCAAGACGGTGGCCGCCTCCCTGCTCTCCATTCTGATGGGGGTCGTGTTCGGCGGCATGCTGCTGCTGGTAGCGGCCCTGTGCCTGGGAATGCCGGGTTCCGCCGCCTGGGAGGGATTCCGCATTGTGCTGGCCGGGGTGTTCAACACGGGCCGGGACTACGACGCGGGCAGCGTCCTCACCTTCGGCCTCAACGCCCGGCTCATCGGGGACATGCTCTTCCGGGCCACGCCCCTCATCATGACCGGTCTCTCGGTGGCACTGGCCTACAAGACCGGCCTCTTCAACATCGGCGCGCCAGGGCAGTACCTCATGGGCACGGCGGCCTCTATTGTGGTAGCCCTCTCCATGGACACCTCCGCGGTGCCCGCCTTTGTGGTATGGATACTGGCGTTTCTGGCGGCTGTGGCGGCGGGGGCCCTGTGGGGCTGTATCCCCGGCCTCTTCAAGGCGTACCTTAACGTCAACGAGGTCATTACCTCCATTATGACCAACTGGATTGCCGCCAACCTAGTGACGCTTCTCTTTGACGGCAGTCCCTTCATCAACAACGTGGACTTCGGCAAAACCGGCTACACCCTCAAGACCGCCACCAACGGCGTGGCCACGGCCAAGCTGGGCCTAGACTTCGGCGGCGGCAGCGCCAACGCCGGTATTCTTCTGGCCGTGCTCATCGCCGTAGCGGCCTACGTGGTTATCAACAAGACCACCTTTGGCTACGAGCTGCGCTCCTGTGGCAGCAACAAGAACGCCTCCCGGTATGCGGGCATGAACGAAAGGCGCAATATCGTCCTCTCCATGGCCATCGCCGGGGGACTCTCCGCCGCAGGCGCGGCGCTGTACTTCCTCCAGGGGGACGTGGAGTTCTACTGGCATACCTCTATGAGTCTGCCCGCCACTGGCTTCAACGGCATCCCGGTGGCTCTTCTGGCCAGCTGCAACCCCATCGGCTGCGTCTTCTCCGGCATGTTCATGGCCTACCTCACCATCTCCGGCAACCAGCTGAGCACCTTCACCGCCTACAACGAGTACATTGCCAACGTCATTATCGCGGTCATCGTGTACCTGAGCGCCTTCACCCTGTTCTTCAAGGGCCTGATGGACGCGAGGAAGAAGAAGGCCGGAACGGCGGCAGCGGGAAAGGAGAAGAAGTAGTATGACATTCCTATTACAGCAGACCGTCATCTACACGGTCCCGCTGATTCTGGTGGCGCTGGCGGGCGTATTCGCCGAGCGCAGCGGCATCATCAACCTGGCCCTGGAGGGCATCATGATTATCGGCGCCTTTGTGGGGGCGTGGTTCGTGCGGATAATGCAGGAGAGCGTGTGGCAGGAGAGCGCCGCACAGGGCCTGCTGATTCTGGCCCTGCTGGTGACGGCGGCGGCGGGCGCCCTGTTCTCCCTGCTGCTGAGCTTTTCCGCCGTGAAGATGAAGGCGGACCAGACCATCGGCGGCACGGCCCTGAACCTGCTGGCTCCGGCTATCGTGCTGTTCCTGGTAAATATCGTCTTTCAGCAGAATACCCTGAACCTGCGTTACGACGCGCCCAGCTGGTTCATGCTCTTCAAGACCGACTTCGGCTTTGACCGGAGCGCCAATCTGGGCGTCATCGGGGATCTGCTGCTGGACAAGACGTACCTGACCACCTACCTGGGCATCCTCATCTACGTCGTACTCTCGGTGGTCCTCTACAAGACCCGGTTCGGCCTGCGGCTGCGGGCCTGCGGGGAGCACCCCCAGGCGGCGGACTCCGTGGGCATCAACGTCTATAAAATGCGCTATCTGGGTACCTCCATCAGCGGCGCGCTGGCGGGCATGGGCGGGTTTATCTACTCCCTGACCACCTCCAACGGCGCGGCGAACGGCGACGTGGCGGGTTTTGGCTTCCTGGCCCTGGCGGTGATGATCTTCGGCAACTGGAAGCCCCTGAACATTGCCGTTGCCGGCACGCTCTTCGGCCTCCTTAAGTGCGTCTCCGCCTGCTCCGGCACGCTGGACATCAATGGCGACGGCGTGGCCATGCTGGGGCAGATCGGCATCAGCACCTATGTGTACAACATGCTGCCCTATGTCATCACCCTGGTGGTGCTGGCGTTCACCTCCAAGAAGTCCCGGGCCCCCAAGGCCGAGGGCATCCCCTACGACAAGGGGCAGAGATAGCGGTTTTGCTGCAAAAGAGAGGCGGCGCATGGAATTCCTCCATGCGCCGCTTTCTTATAGAGAGGGAATTATGACAGGCGGTTCGCAGCCGCATAGAGGAACATAAAAAAACCGATCAGGATTGCGGCCACGCCGCTCAGCCGTGAGAGGGCGAGGTAGAAATCCGAGGGCTCGCCGTCCTTCACGGTCAGGAAGTGCTCCAGCTTCCACATCAGCTCCGGCTTGAACACAAGGAAGAAGCCCAGAACCGGCAGTAGCAAACAGTATAGGATCTCCACGGTAAAACGCCTCCTCTTCCCTAAGCCCCCCGTTGCCCCCTTGGACAGAGGGGATGCCTTACTTCATGCCCGCGGTGATGATGGCCATTTTGTAGACCTCCTCGGCGTTACAGCCGCGGGAGAGGTCGTTGATGGGGGCGTTGAGGCCCTGGAGGATGGGGCCGTAGGCCTCGTAGCCGCCCAGGCGCTGGGCGATCTTATAGCCGATGTTGCCCGCCTCGATG
>CATIYU010000079.1 GCA_949739085.1 uncultured Eubacteriales bacterium
ACGGAGGAGAACGTCTCCGCCGCCATGGGCGCGGTGGAGACGGAGGGGGTGTCCCGGGCCATTGTCACCGACCCCTACGGGAAGGTGCTCTTCGACACCCGGGAGGCAGGCAACGCCACGGGATACTATGTGTTCTACAACGAGCTGGTGGAGGCCCTCCAGGGCAGCAGCGTGGGCTATTACGCCTACAAGGAGGGGGCCTTCCACTCCAGCGCCGCCCAGCCGGTGCTGTACCGGAACCAGATCATCGGCGGGGTGTATGTCTACGAGTATGACACCCAGCAGGCGTCCCTGCTGGAGAGCCTGCGCAACAACCTCTTCTCCATCTCCGCCGGGGTGGCGGCGCTGGTGCTGTTTATGAGCCTCATTTTCAGCCGCCAGCTCACCCAGCGGCTGGGGAAGCTGCTGACCGCCATCCGGGGGGTCCGGGAGGGCGCCTACAACCAGCGGGCCGCCCTCAGCGGCCACGACGAGTTCGCCCAGATCGCCGGGGAGTTCAACGACCTGGTGGACCGGCTTCAGGAGACAGAGAGCGCCCGGCGGCAGTTTGTCTCCGACGCCTCCCACGAGCTGAAAACGCCTCTGGCGGCCATCCGGCTCCTCACAGACTCCATCCTCCAGAACGAGGGCATGGACAACGCCACCGCCCGGGAGTTTGTCAGCGATATCGGCCAGGAGGCCGAACGCCTCACCCGCATCACGGAGGACCTGCTGCGGCTGACCCGGCTGGACAGCGGCGTGGCGGAGACTCCGGGCAGGATCCCGGTGGCGCCGGTGCTGGAGCGGGCGCTGAAGATGCTGCGGCCCGTAGCGGAGGAGAAGGAGGTGGAAATCCTCATCGTCTGCGACGGCGCGGAGGTGGTGTCCACCGAGGGGGAGCTGTACCAAATTCTCTATAACCTGGCGGAAAACGCCGTGAAATACAACCGCCGGGGCGGCTTTGTGCGCATACAAACCCAGGCGGGTGCGGAGACCACGGTTATCACCGTGGAGGACAACGGCATCGGCATTCCCGACGGGGACCTGAACAACGTCTTCAAGCGTTTCTACCGGGTGGACAAGGCCCGCTCCCGCGCCGCCGGGGGCACGGGGCTGGGGCTGAGCATTGTCAGCGACACCGTCAGCCGCCGGGGCGGGGCCATCCGGGCGGAGAGCATCCCCGAGGGCGGCACCCGTTTTACCGTCACCATGCCCTGCCTGGAGCGGGAGGAGGATACGCCATGAGAGGATATATTCTGCTGCTGCCTCTGCTGCTGGCGCTGTGCGCCTGCGCGTCCCCAGAGGAGGAGGTCCCCCCCGAGGACAGCCGCCTCCTCTACTTCCTGGCCCCGGAGGACGAGGCACAGGGCGGCGACCGGATTCAGGCCAGCTACGAGCAGCTGGGCCTGGCGGCGGACGCCCCCCTTATAGATACGGCCCGGGCAGTGGTGGAGCGCCTGCTCCTGGGGCCCGTCGGCCGGGCGCTGGAGAGCCCCATCCCCAACGGCGTGGAGGTGGAGCTGCTGGGCCTGGAGATCCGGGACCGGCGGGCCTGCGTGGACCTCAGCGGCGGGTTCAGCCGGTTGGGCGGCGTGGAACTGACCCTGGCGGACTACTGCCTGACCCTGTCCCTCACCGCTCTGGACGGCATCAGCTCGGTGTATATCACCTCGGAGGGCAGGGCCGTGGCCCAGCAGCCCAAGCAGATCTTCTACGAGCGGGATGTGCTTCTGTCCACCATGGACGACGTGCTGCAAACTGTGGACGTGACGCTCTACTTTCTCAGCGGCGATGGCGTCCTCACCGGGGAGAAACGGACCCTGGAGCTCTACGAGGGACAGACCCTGGCGGAGAATTTGATAGCCGCCCTGCTGGAGGGCCCCCAGAACCGGGAGCTGTCCCGGGCGCTGCCGGAGGATTTCCAGGTGAACTTCGTCAAGGTGGAAAGCGGCGTCTGCACCCTGAATATCTCCGCCGCCTCCCTCCAGACCCTGCCGGAGGACCAACGGGCTCAGGAGATGGCCCTGTGGTCCATCGCGGACTCATTGTACTCCATTTCGTCTGTGGAGAGCCTGCGAATTCTGGCGGACGGCGAGGAGCTGCCATATTTCGGCTCTGTGCCGGTGGAGAACGTGGCCGCGCGGCCAGAGGGGTAGCGTTTTTTCCGTCCGTCCCTTGACCTTGCGGCTATTTAGAGGTATACTGTTGGTTGCCTGGCGGCGGACCTGCGCAGGAGAAAGAGGCCCACTGGTCAGAGCGAAAATGGGAGGCAGCTTATGGCAAATACGGTGAAGAAAATCCGCAAATCCACCGCGCCCTACTACGGCGCCGCCGCCGTGTGGGTGGTCTGGGCGTTGGTTTTTCGTCTCTACCGGCTCAGCGACTTCCTGCTGGCGGCGGGGCTCTCCCTGGGAGCGTTCTTACTGCTGCGGGCGGTGTGCCAAGACGAGGAGATCGAGGTGGAGGTTCCAGAGCCCCCGCCGGAGCCCACCGGCAATCCGGAACTGGACAAAATGGCCGCCGGCGGGCAGAAGGCTCTGGCGGAGATGCGGCGGCTGGACGAGGCCATCGCGGACGAAAAAATCTCCGCCGCCATCCGCCGCATGGAGACCCTGTGCCAGCAGATCTTTGCGCAGGTCCAACGGGACCCCTCCCGCCTGCCCCAGACCCACCGGTTTATGGACTACTTCCTGCCCACTACCCTGAAGCTGCTGAACGCCTACAGCCGCATGGACGGCATCAGCGGGGAGAATACCAGCGGCGCTAAACAGCGGATTGAAAATATAATGGACACCGTTGTTACCGCCTTTGAAAAGCAGCTGGACAGCCTTTTTAGCGCGGACGCCATGGACGTCTCCACAGACATCACCGTACTGGAGGCCATGCTGGAGCGGGAGGGACTGACGGCGGATCCGACAGACAATACCGGCGGCCCGGACACCGGCCTGAAGCTGTAGCCCGGGACGCGGACAATACCAATTCACAAAGAAATACGAACCGGAGGACAAAACAATGAGCGATATGGAAAACAGGATGCCCGAACTGACATTGGACGCGGCTGCCGCCCAGGTGGAGATGCCCCAGCTGACCCTGGGGGCCGAGGCCCCCGCCGCCCCGGCTGTGGAGGAGAAGAAGCCGGAGCCTGTGAAGATTGACGACAGTATGCTCTCCGAGGCGGAGCGCAAATATGTGGACGAATTCGCCAAAAAAATTGACATCTCCGACTCCCAGATGATTCTCAACTACGGCGTCGCGGCCCAGAAGAGCGTGGCCTCCTTCTCTCAGAACGCCCTGAGCAACGTGCGCAACAAGGACCTGGGGGAGATTGGCGACACCCTGACCAGTCTCACCGTGGAGCTGAAGAACCTGGGCCAGGACGAGGAGGACAAGGGCGGCATTTTCGGCTTCTTCAAGAAGGCCAGCAACAAAATGGAGACCATGAAGGTCCAGTACTCCAAGGCCGAGGCCAACGTGGACCGGATCGCCCGGGAGCTGGAGCAGCACCAGGTGGTTCTTATGAAGGACATCGCCATGTTTGACCAGATGTACGAGCTGAACTTGAAATACTACAAGGAGCTGACCATGTACATCATCGCCGGTAAGAAGCGGCTGGCGGAGATTCAGACCGGGCAGCTGGAGGAGCTGCGGCGGAAGGCGGAGTCCACCGGGGCCCAGGAGGACGCCCAGGCCTATAACGACCTGGCCCAGATGTGCAACCGGTTCGAGAAGAAGCTCCACGACCTGGAGCTGACCCGGATGGTTTCCATCCAGATGGGCCCCCAGACCCGGATGCTGCAAAATAACGACACGCTGATGGTGGAGAAGATCCAGTCCTCACTGGTCAACACCATCCCCCTGTGGAAGAGCCAGATGGTGCTGGCCCTGGGCCTGGAGAACAGCCGCAAGGCCACCGCCGCCCAGTCCGCCGTCACCAACGCCACCAACGAACTCCTCAAAAAGAATGCGGAGATGCTGAAAATGGGCACCATCACCACCGCCAAGGAGGCGGAGCGCAGCATCATCGACATTGAAACCCTCCAGCACACCAACCAGCAGCTCATCTCCACTCTGGACGAGGTCATCCAAATCCAGAAGGAGGGTGCGCAGAAGCGCCGGGACGCGGAGGCGGAGCTGGGCCGCATTGAGGGCGAGCTCCGTCAGAAGCTGATGGAGCTGCGCTCCTGACGCACTCCTTAAAATCCTATTTCTGGAGGTCTTGGAATGAAGCTACTCAAAAATAGGGCCGTGGCGGTGTTGGTGCTGGTTGCGGCCATCGTGCTCTCGTCCCTCTACGGCCTCTCGAAAAAACCGGCTGTGGAGGCCCCGGAGGGCGGCCCGCCCTTGGACGAATCCCTCTCCACCGCCTATTATCAGGACTTCATTGTGGATGAGGCCAACGTCCTCTCCGCTAAGACGGAGAAAAGCCTCTGCCTCTACAACGCCAACTGGGATCAGCTGGACAGCGTCATCCTGGCGGTGGTCACCGTCCGCAGTACGGGGGGGAGTATCGAGGACGCGGCCTGGGACTGGGCGGAGAGCCTGGAATTGGGAGAGGACGACGCAATCCTTCTCTTCGACGTTGGGGCGAAGGACGCCTACGTGGTATCCAGCGGCCGGCTCTACGACCGCTTTTCCTCCCAGCCCGCCAGCTTTGTAAACGTCTGCGTGGAGGAACACCTCCAGCGTTCGGACTATGACGCCGCCGCGCTGAACCTCTTTGGTCAGGTCCACCTGCTCTTCGGCTCCCATTCCGGCGGCGGGGCGGCGGGTTCCGTCCTCGCCGCAGTGATCCCTCTGATTATCCTGCTCATCGTTATGGCGGCCCTGTTCAGCGTTTTGGACAGCGTCCGCTACACCGGCTGGCGCCGCCGCTACGGCGGCATGGGCGTACCGACCGTGGTCTACCGGCCTATCCTCTGGTGGCACCGGCCCGGCAGCGCCTGGTACCGCAGGCGGCAGTCGCCTCCTCCCCCGCCGCCTCCCGGCGGCCCCCGTCCGCCAGCGGGGGGCTTTGGGGGCCGTCC
>CATIYU010000080.1 GCA_949739085.1 uncultured Eubacteriales bacterium
ATTATCGCCCGGGAGACGGTAAAGGCCATGCGCAAGGACGTGCTGGCCAAGTGCTACGGCGGCGACATTACCCGGAAGAAAAAGCTGCTGGAGAAGCAGAAGGAGGGCAAGAAGAAGATGCGGAACCTGGGCAGCGTCCAGCTGCCCACCGAGGCGTTCATGGCGGTGCTGAAGCTGGATGAATAGCGCGGCCCCCGTTTTTCTCCGCGCATAGGGGCGGGCCGGACGGCGTCTGATTTTTGCCGGACGCCGCCCGGCATTTTTATTTCCTGCGGAGACGGGGCATAGTATATCTGCGGAGCGCCGGGAACTGCGGCCGCGGAACGGCAAAAGGTTTGGTATCACAGGGAAGTCCCGCCTGGCGGGACGGCGAAAGGAGCGGATTGTTTTGATGAGAACAAGAGGGGCTACCGCCCTGCTGCTGGCGTTGGCGCTGACAGCGGCGGTCCCGGCGGCGCAGAAGACGGCGGTGACCACCGGCACCGGTCTGCCGGACGCGCCTGCGGCGGAGGTGGAGATCACCTGGGACGACGCCTGGTTTGCGGAGGACGCCGCCGCCTACCGCCACGAGCTGGCCCTTGCGGCCATGGCGCTCAGCGGCGCGGCCTACGCTGGGACGGAGGAACAGCCCGCGTCCGCCGCCGCGCTGGAGCAGCTGGGCTTTGAGGAGGTCCGGTCCTTCCACCGGCATTCCGCGGACGCCGCCGCCTATACCTTCGGCGTGAAGCGGCTTGCCCTTCCGGAGGGCGGGACGGCGCTCCTGACGGCCATTGTCATCCGGGGGACCGGGGAGACCGTGGAGTGGGCCGGGAATCTGAACCTGGGTCCCGGCGGCGGACACCAGGGGTTCACAGCGGCCCGGGACGAGCTGCTGAAGCATCTGGAGGCATACAGGAGCGGCCTTCCGGCGGCGGAGAACACGAAATTTCTGGTCACCGGCCACAGCCGGGGCGGCGCGGTGGCCAACCTGACGGCGGCGCACCTGATGGACGCCGGTCTGGCGGCCGGGGAGGACGTATACGCCTACACCTTCGCCTCTCCCGCCGTCTCGGATGAGGCCGCCGGGGAGGGGTACGAAAATATTTTTAATATTGTAAACGGGGAGGACCTGGTCCCCTGCCTCCCTCTGGCCAAGTGGGGGTACGCCCGCTATGGGACCGACCTGCTTCTCCCCGCCCGGAGCAGCGACGGGTACCAGGAGGTTTTCGCCAAGATGGAGGGGCGCTACCGGGACCTGACGGGCCAGCCCTACGCCGTCTATCAGGACCCGGCGGCGGTCCAAAAGGCGGTCTCCGCCGTAGAGCGGCTGATTCCCGCCGTGTCTCCCGGGGACATGGAGCTGCTGTCCGCGCTGCTCGGCGGTGACTGGGAGAAATTCTCCGCCCTGGCGGGCCAGAATGGGACCCTGCTGATGGGCAGAAAGGCCCTGGCCCTGTCCGCCACGTTGGCGCCGCTGCTGCGCCGGGAGCGGGAGGCCGTGGTCTCCGCCCACTGCATGGCGGGCTATTTTTGCTGGCTCTCCGTGTGCGAACCCACGGCGGCGGGCCAGTAAACGGCGGGGCGCGGCCTATACAAAGCGTGCAGCCGCCGGGCGGACAATGGAGAAAACAGTCGAATATTACATCTCTGTAACATTCTGACATTTTCTCTTTACATATGGGGCAAAATTGAGTATACTAAAGAGGAAACTATGAGGGGTGGTGCGGAAGTGGACGATTTTACCCGTAAATTTGATTTCGCTGGCGATCAGGACGCGGAAATCCATCGCATCATGCTGACCGTATATCAGGCGCTGGAGGAAAAGGGCTACAACCCAATCAACCAGATTGTGGGGTATATTCTCTCGGAGGACCCCACATATATTACCAATCACAACCAGGCCCGCACCCTGATTCGTAAGGTTGACCGCGATGAGCTCCTGCAAATTCTGGTCAGGGACTACCTGACGAAATAGGTGGACGCACAGCCGCCCCCGGGTTCTCCCGGGGGCGGCTTCCTGTAAACCAAGGGCCGGGCTCCAGGGGGAGCCGCGCCGCCATCACCCTGGACGGGCGCGGGGCGGAATTGACAAGTTCCGGCAATTTATTGTATAATAAACGCCGCGCGAGAAAGATCGAGAGGTGGAAAAGCGTGCTGAAGGACTACGTGACAAAAACATTGGCCTTCCTGCAAATGCCGGGCAAAGCCCAGAGAGCCCAGGGAAAGCAGGGGCCGTCCCCGGCGGGGAGGCAGGAGGAAAATCCTGTCCCGGAGAGCGGGGCGGCTGAGACGGCTGTAGAGACGGATTTTGACCCGGAGGCGCTGTTCGCGGACCCCACCGCCCTAGAGGAGCGTTCAGAGGCGTCCCCGGCGGAGGCTCAGGAAGAACCCTCGGAAGAGGGCCTGGAAGAGACCCTGGAAGAGCCACCGGTGGAGACTCCGGCGGAGGACCTGGAAACGGCTACAGAAGCGCCCCCTTTGGAAAACTCGGAAGAGGCCCCGGCGGAAGATCTGGCGGAGACCGTACCGGGCCAGGCCAGCTTTGAGGAGGGGCTCCGCTCCTGCGAGAGCCGGAACTATCCCCAGGCGCTGGAGGCGTTTACCCAGGCCGCCGGGCTGGGCCATATGCAGGCCCAGTTCCTGTGCGGGCAGATGTACCAGCAGGGCGTTGCCGCCGGGCCAGACCACAAGCAGGCGTTGGCCTGGTACAAGCGGGCCGCCAAGCAGGGCTTTATGGAGGCCCAGCTGGCCTGCGGGGCGATGTATGAGGAGGGCCGCGGCACGGCGGTGAATATGAAGCGTGCGCTGGGCTGGTACGAGCAGGCGGCGCGGCAGGGGTCCCTTAAAGCCCAGCTGAAGTGCGGGCGTATGTACTTCTGCGGTCGGGCGGAGACGCGCAACCCCAAAAAGGCCCGTTACTGGCTGGAAATCGCGGCGGAGAGCGGAAGCGAGGAGGCCCGGCAGCTGCTCAGCCAGCGGTTTTGAGGCGGCGGATGAAGGAGGAGAAGGAATGAGCGCTAGGATTGATTTGAACGCCGACCTGGGCGAGGGCTTCGGTGTGTACGAATACGGAGCGGACCGGGAGCTGCTGCCCCTGGTGACCTCCGCTAATATCGCCTGCGGCTGGCACGGGGGCGACCCCGGGTCCATGCGGCGGGCGGCGGCGCTGGCCCGGGAAAACGGCGTGACCATAGGGGCCCACCCCGGCTATCCGGACCGCATGGGCTTTGGCCGCCGGTACCTGGCCATGCCGCCCCGGGAGGTGGCGGACGCCCTCCTGTACCAGATTGGCGCTCTGGACGGCGTCTGCCGGGCCGAGGGGACAGCGGTGGCCTACGTGAAGCCCCACGGGGCCCTCTACAATGCCGCCGTCAAGGACGCCGCGCTGGCGGAGGCGGTGGCGCTGGCTGTGCGGGATTACTCCAGGGACCTGGTCCTTCTGGCCCCGGCGGGCAGCGCCATGGCCCAGGCAGCGGCGGCGGCGGGTCTGCCCCTGGCCCGGGAGTTCTTCGCGGACAGAGGCTACCAGTCCGGCGGCTCGCTGGTTCCCCGTGGGGAGCCGGGGGCGGTGATCTCCGACCCGGACCTGGTCTGCCAGCGGGTCCTGCGGGCGGTGCGGGAGGGGGTGGTGGAGACAGTGACCGGCGAGACTGTGCCGGTGGAGCTGGACTCCATCTGCCTCCACGGAGATAACCCCGCTGCCGCCGCCCTGGCCCGCCGCATTCGGGACGCCCTGGTGGCTGGCGGCGTGGTCCTCAAGCCCTTTGCGGGGAACTGCCATGGACGCTGAATTTACCCTGGTCCCCCAGGGGGACCGGGCGGTGAGCGCTGTATTTCCCGACGAGATCTCCGAGGCGGTCAACCGCCGGGTGCTGGCCCTGTGCGCGGCCATAGACGCCGCCCGCCTCTCCGGGATTGTCAACTGCGTCCCCGCCTACCACACCCTTCTGGTGGAATACGACCCCCTGCTCATGACCTATGGCCAGGCGGCGGACCTTTTGCGAAACATCCCCTTCCAAGCCGGAACAGAGGCGGCGGGGCGGACGGTTAGGCTGCCGGTCTGCTACGGCGGCGGGTTCGGCCCGGACCTGGAGGAGGTGGCCGCCCACGGGGGCCTCTCCCCAGAGGAGTTGGTTGCCCGCCATGCGGCGGGGGCCTACCGGGTGTATATGCTGGGGTTCCGGCCCGGGGTCCCCCACCTGGGCGGGCTGGACCCCCGCCTGGCCACCCCCCGGAAGGCCACGCCCCGCCTCCGCATTGAGCCGGGCAGCGTGGGCATCGCCGGGGAGCAGACCGGCGTATACCCGGAGGCGTCCCCCGGCGGGTGGAACATCATCGGCAGAACGCCCCTGAAGCTGTATCAGGGCCAGTCCCTGCTGCGCCCGGGGGATACGCTGCGGTTTGTGCCGGTGTCCCGGGAGGAGTACGAGGATATTTTGGCCGGGAGGACAGTATGGTAGAGATGACAGACAAGGGATTTTTCACCCTGGCCGTGTCCGGAGAGCGGCACGGCCAGGAGCGCTTCGGCGTGCCCAGCGTGGGACCCCTGGACCGGTGCCGGTTCCTCCTGGCCAACCGTCTGGTAGGGAACCCGGACGCCGCAGGGGCCCTGGAGGCGGCCATGGTTCTGCCCAGCCTCCGGTTCCGGGACAGCCGGACCGTGGCGGCGGCGGGGGGGCCCTGCCGCCTCAGACTGCTGCGGGAGGGGCGGGAGAGGCCGGTTCCCGTGGGGGAGGCCGTGGCGGTCCGGGCCGGAGACCAGCTTCTGGGCGGCCCCCTGGGGGCGGGGTGCCGGGCCTATATCGCTATATCCGGCGGAATCCAGGGGGCCGCCTGCACGCCTCTGAGCGCCGGGGATGTTCTCCCGTTGGGTCCGGCGGGGGCCCCGGCTTTGGGAAGGATGGCATGGGAGCCTCTGGCCCTGCCGGGAAAGGAGGCGGTTCTGCGGGTCCTGGAGGGGGTCCACGCCGGGCACTTTGCCCCCGAGGGGCTGGCGGCCTTTTACGGCGGGCCCTACGCCTGCTCCCCTCAGAGCGACCGCATGGGCGTCCGCTTTTCTGGAGAGACCATCGCCTTCGCTCCCGGGCGGGACGGCAACATCCTCTCCGAGGGGACGCTGCCCGGGGATATTCAGGTCACCTCCGCCGGACAGCCCATCCTCATGTTGGAGGGCTGCCAGACCGTGGGGGGCTACGCCAAAATCGGCCATGTAATCACCGCCGACCTGCCCGCCGCCGCTCAGCTCCTGCCAGGGGCCCGGGTGAGGTTCCAACCGGTGACCCTGCCCGAGGCCCAGGCCGCCTGGCGGAAGCTGTGGTATCAAATGAACCGCTGCATTGCGGCGGGAGACGAGAGAGATTTGCCATGATTCATCTGACAGAGGACCGCTATACCGTCAGCCGCTGGTCCGGCGGCGCTACCACCCAAATCGCCATCATGCCCCCGGATGCCGCCTATCAGGACCGGGACTTCCTCTGGCGGGTCAGCTCCGCCACTGTGGAGGATGGGGAGAGCGAATTTACCCCCCTCCCGGACTACAACCGCTGGATTCTCCTGCTGGATGGGGCCATTGATCTGACCCACGGCGGGGGCGGACCCCTCCGCCTGGAGCCCTATGAGCCCCACGCCTTCGACGGCGGCGAACATACCCGCTCCCGGGGCCGCTGCACGGACTTCAACCTCATGCTGCGCAAGGGGAAATGCGCCGGGACCCTGCGGGCCGTCCAGTTCTCCGGCCCCGGCTGCCGGGAGCTCCCCCTTGAGACGTCCCCCAATCCGGACCAGCCGGAGCGGGCGGCGCTCCTCTACTGCGGCAGCGGCGGCGGTCTGGTGGAGGCTGGGGAGGAGCTGGTCCGGCTGGCCCCCGGGGAGAGCGCCCTCCTTCTGGGCGCGTCCTACCCGGCGCTGCGGCTGACCGTCCAGAGTCCCGCCAGCTTCGCCCTGGCGGAGGTGTGGTACGCCGCGCCGGAGAAATAGGGGCGATATGCCGGTTTTCCCGTTTTTTCTGTTGTCATGGGGCGGGTTTTGTGGTAAAGTGTGGAGAGAATGAAGGAGATGGGAGTGTACATATGGATAACCACATTTTTCGCAGCGCCATCGGCGGCTTCAACCGCCAGGATGTGATGGAATATATTGGCCGCGTCCAGAAGCAGGCGGAGGACGCCGCCGCCGCCCTGGAGGCCCAGAACCAGGAGCTCCGCCGCGCCCATGAAGAGACCCTCCTCCAGCTGGAGGAGCGCACCCGGGAGCGGGACGGCCTGGAGCAGCAGCTGGAGGACATGACCCTGCGCTGTAACCACGCCCGCAACAACTGGGACGCCCAGTCCCAGGCCAAGGAGTCCTTCCGCCGGGACGTGGCCCAGCGTGACGAGGCGATTCGGGGCATGACGGAGGAGAACCAGAAGCTCCTCCGCCAGGTGGAGACTCTGGAGAGCCAGATGGACAGCCTGCGCCGGGAGAAGGAGCAGCTGACCCAGCTGGAGCTGGACGCCCGCCAGCGTGCGGAAAGCGTGCTGGCCCAAGCCAACGCCCAGGCAGAAGCGGCTCTGGCCCGGGCACAGGCGGAGGCGGAGGCCATTGTCTCCCAGGCGAACGCTCAGGCGGAGAGCGCCGTCTCTCAGGCCAACAGGGAGGCGGAGAACACGGTAGCCCGGGCCAACGCCCAGGCGGAAGAGACTATCGCCCGGGCGGACGCACAGGCGGAGGACACCGCCAACCGGGCCAATGCCCGGGCAAACTCCCTCCTGCGGGAGACAGAGGCCCGGATTGGGGAGACCGTGCAGCAGTATGAGGAGCTGTACCGCGCCCTCCAGTCCATCACCGGCAACATCGCCGGGGAGGCCCGGAAGCTGGGGGCCGCCGCCGCCCAGCTGCCCACCGGCTTCAACCGCCTGCGGGACGGACTGGCGGACCTGCAAAAGCGGGCGAAGGAGCAATAGAAAACGGGACGGACATCTGTCCGCCCCGCAGGCTGCGGCGGGGAAGGGTCCCCCCGCTGGTTCAGTCTATGTACTTACTTCTCCTCAACGGACAAAATCCCCATGGGGCACGCCTTGGCGCAGATGCCGCAGGCGATGCACTTGCTGGGTGCGGCGGCGCCGGGGGCCATGACCATCACATGCATGGGGCATGCCTCCACGCACTTGCCGCAGCCCACGCACTTTTTCTTGTCGATCATGTACACGCCCTTGGCGTTCTGGGAGATCGCGCCCTCGGGACAGGTTCGGGCGCACTTGCCGCACATGATGCAGGAGTTGACCTTGGGCTCGCCGTCGGGCTTGGCGGTGATGCGGATGCAGCTGAGGTCCGGGTCAAACTGCTTGTAGAACGCCTCGGAGCAGGCCCGCACGCAGCTGAGGCACGCCTTGCAGGGATTTTCTTTGCTGACAGCTATTTTTTTCATTTTGGAAGAGCCTCCCATATCAGAATAATTCCATTCCCTATCCTACCAGATATATTGTTAAATTGCAAACTATATTTTTGCCTCTGAAAAAATTGCCGCTGAAGTAGTAAATTAAATGCAGAAAAGGTTTTCAACCTTTTTCTGCATTATTTTTTACCCAAATGGGAGCAGAAACGGGGAAAGAGGTGATTATGGTGAGGACTTTGACGCTGGAGGACCGCAGAAAAATTGAATTGATGTGGAGGCGCAACGCTTCCCCAGTCAAGATTGCCGCCGGGCTTTATGAACGCGCCGCGTATACAGGGCCGCCGTTCTTCTGCAGCCCTGTCAAACCCCTGTGAAATCAAAGTCCGGCGTAAACTCCCGTTTAGCAGAGGAACGCTCCTGCCGGTATCCATCCGTAACGCCCAGATTTTCCAGA
>CATIYU010000081.1 GCA_949739085.1 uncultured Eubacteriales bacterium
ATCGTGCTCAACCAGAAGGCCGGAGACGCGCAGCGCTGTGGGATCCCGCTGCGGATCAGCGCGGTATATCCCGACCAGAGCCCTATTCTGGACATCGATTTGGTCACGCTGATATCCAATCTGCTGGACAACGCCCTGGAGGCCGCCGCTGCCGCCCCTCAGCCCATGGCGGCGGTGGACATCCGGCAGGAGAAGGCGTATCTGCGGATCGAGGTGGTGAACGCCACCGCCGGGGATGTACTGAAAGCCAACCCTGGTCTGATCACCACGAAAGCTGACCACAACGCCCACGGCCTGGGTTTGAAGATTGTCCGCAATTTGGTGGAGCGCTATGAGGGGCTGTATCAGGTTTCAGGCGACGGCAGTTCCTTTCGGACGGTCATCCTCCTGAGCCTGGAATAGACCGCCGGGGTGGGGTGATGCGCTGTTATTTTCAATCAGCTTCTTTGTATTTGCTTTTCAGCGGCTCTGCGGTTATGGCGCAGGCTCTATATATGTCCTTCAATTTGTCGAATATGCTCCATAAACTTCGCCTTATTCTCCTGAGGCGTTGTCGTGGGGCGGCCCAGGTCCGCCCGCGCATCAATCGCGCATTTTACTTCCAGTAAGCTCAGCCTTTGCAGGCGTTTCATCTCCGCCAAGGCGGACTCCAATTCCTCCCGTGTCTCCACGGTGGCTGCCCATGGGTAGCCGCAGGCCCGGGCAATAGCGGGCAGATCCAAGTTTCCCGCCGCTGTGGGCAGTCCGCCTACCGACTCATGAGAGGCATTGTTCAATACCACATGGACGAGGTTTTGGGGCGCGGTGTTTCCAATAACCGCCATGGCCCCCATGTGCATCAGCAGCGCTCCATCGCCGTCCAGGCACCACACCCGGCAGTCCGCTTTTTGCAGCGCGATCCCAAGCGCGATAGACGAAGCGTGTCCCATAGAGCCCACGGTCAAGAAGTCCCGGCTGTGGCCCTCCCTCCGGCCTGTCCGGTACTCAAAGAGTTCCCGGCTGGCCTTGCCGGTGGTGGAGACAATGGGATCATTTCCGGCAGCAGCAGCAATACGGCAAACCGCCTCCTCTCGCCGGAGAAGATATTGGTTCTGATAAACAGCTCCCTTGCCGTAGGTCAGGCCGTTTTTGCAGACAATGAAAGCGGCACTGCCGCCCTGCTTCAGCAGGGGGCGGAACCGCTCCATGGCATCCCAGACCTCCTCCTCTGTAGTCTCCGGTCTGATGACAAAACTTGAAATTTCCAGAATGTCCAGCAATGTCCGCGTAATCGACCCCTGGTAGATATGCTGTGGTTCATCACAGACGCCGGGCTCTCCGCGCCACCCCACGACAAAAAGCTCTGGAATGCCATACACTCGCCGGTGCAGCAGGGAAGCCGCGGGATTAACCAGGTTTCCCTCACCAGAATTCTGCAAATAGACCACCGGCACTTTCCCGGCAGCCAGGTGATAGCCCGCCGCTATGGCAGCGCAATTTCCCTCATTGGCCGCGATAATATGGTGCTGAGGATCTGTCCCATACCGGTCCATCAAATAATTGCAGAGCGGCTTTAGCTGCGAGTCCGGGACACCAGTGTAAAAATCGCAGTCTAATATGCGGCAAAATGCTTCCGCCTCCATTACACCGTCCCTCCTTACAATTCGTCAATCAAGGAAATGATTTGTTTGATCGGCATCAGCTGGCCGTCTGCCTCCTGAGCCCTGTGGTATTTCAGAATATCCTTCGCCGTCTTTTCCATCGCGGGGAAGGCGCTTCTCGTCAGATGGTTGGCATAAATCACAATATTCACACCATGCGCTGCCAGCTCCGCTTCCTTTATGGTGTTAAATGTCGTCGGAACAACCACCAAGGGCGTATCGCGATCCTCCAGGCGGAAGCGGTCACAAAATTCCAGAATTTCTTCCGGGCTGCTTTTCCGGCTGTGAATCATAATGCCATCCGCCCCCGCTTCTACATATGCCCTGGCACGGGTTAGAGCGTCCTCCATGCCCTTTTCCAGAATTAAGCTCTCAATCCGCGCAATGATCATGAAGGCATCCGTAAGCTGCACCCGTTTCCCTGCCCGAATTTTGTCGCAGAAGTTCTCAATGGTATCCTGCGTCTGCTCAGCCTGCGTCCCATAAAGGGAATTCTTTTTCAGCCCCTTTTTATCCTCAATAATGACCGCGGAAACCCCCATACGCTCCAACGAGCGTATGGTATATAAAAAATGCTCCGTAAGTCCGCCGGTATCGCCATCGAAAATAATCGGTTTTGTTGTGACCTCCATCACATCATTGATCGTGCGAAAGCGGGAGGTCATATCCACCAGCTCTATATCCGGCTTGCCTTTCGCGGTGGAGTCGCACAGGGAGCTGATCCACATGGCGTCAAATTGGTTCAGCTCCCCCTTGTGCTCCACGACCGTTTTTTCCGCGATCAGGCCTGTCAACCCGTTATGTACCTCAATTGTTTTGACAATCGGGCAGATTTCCAAAAGCTGGCGCAGCCGCCTTCTCCGATACTCCGGCATTGCGAGCCGTTCCCGGATTTTAGCGTCAATCCACCGGACATTCTCATTGTAGGTGTAGGGCACGTCAATTATCTGGCCCCCGTACTCTCTCAAACGGGCCGCCGCCCGTTCCCGGATTGTGCGCATGGGCTCCTCCAGCCAGTTATCGCCGTGGATAACATAGTCCGGGCGCAGCTCGGCAATGATCCGGTCATACAGCACATCAGTCTGCGTCACCACCTTGGAAACGCCATCCAGCGATTTGACCAGCGCGACCCGCTCGGAGAAGCTGATGGTAGGGAAGCGGTTAAAACGAATCAACGCCTCATCGCTCAGAACACCTACGATAACATCCCCATATTTCTGCGCCTGATGGATAATATTCAAATGCCCCTCATGGATAACGTCTGTCGCAAAACAGGTGTATACAGTCTTCATGCTATATTCCTTCTCGTCTTTGGTTTCCCTAATTCCCATACCTCACCGGAACCTGCACGCCTATAGCGAGAAGCCCCGCCTGAAATACGGTGAAAAAATTTCGGATATCCCCTTCGTCAATTGCGCCCAGAGCACAGAGGCGGAACGTATTTGCTGAACTGATTTTACCGGGATAGATGGTAAAGCCGCGCTCATAACAATAATCATGGATTGCCTCAAAGCTCCAGCTTGGATCGTTGGGGTACAGGACGGAAACAACCAATCCCGCCTGCTCCTCCCGTTTAATCACATTCCGGAATCCCAGCGCATCAAGACCGCTGTGGATCGCCTCGAACACACGAGTATGACGCGCCCATTTTGCCGCTTCCCCTTCCGCCCAGTATTCCTTCAGCGCTTGGAGCGCGGCATAAATTGCCTGCACAGGCGGGGTAAAATGCATCTCCCCGGTTCTCTCAAAATAATCATATTGAAGGAAAAGATTGCAGTAGTAGCTGCGCTTGGGGTACTCCCTGCTGGCTTCGATGATGGAACGGTTTCCAATCACAAATGACAGGCCAGTCATTGCCATAAGACCCTTTTGCGCACTGGCCATACAAAAATCGATGCTGCACTCTTCAATATCAATTGGCCGCATCGCGTAAGTCGAGGTGGTATCAACCACAAAAATTGCCCCGTACTGATGTGCCAGCGCACCAACTTCCCGGATTGGGTTGAGAATGCCGGTTCCCGTCTCTTGATGTGTGGTATAGACCAACGCAATGTCCGGATCCTCTTTCAATGCGGCTTCCAGTACGGTCAGATCGAGCGGTTTGTCAACCGGAAATCGCAGGTTAATGTGGGGCAGGCCATAATATTCGCAAATTTCTGCCGCTCTTGTGCTGTACGCTCCATTGTTAACCACCAGTATCTTCTTCCCCTCCGGGAGCAGAGAGTTGAGGCACACATCCATATTCAGCGTACCGGAGCCACAGAAGAGAACCGCCGTATATTTCTCCAGGCTGCCGTGGACAATTTCTACAAGATCATTCCGCAGCCCTCTTATTAAATTGACAAACTCCTTTTCCCGAGGACAAATATCCGGCACAACCTGGGCGTATTTTACGGTATCGGTTGTTGTGGACGGCCCAGGATTCAGCAGTATGTTCCTTTTAACCTCTCTAACATCCGTAAGCATCCATCTTCCTCCGTTTTTATGCGTCATATTGCGGATCGATCTCCTTCAGCTCCTGGAATGTGTCGATCTCCACGATGTCTCCTCTGCGGCACTGCCGCACTTCCACTGCATAGCGCTCCTTTCGCTTCTCCAGCGGGACCTGCTCCCAGTAGAGCTCTTTTCCTCCCAGCGCGGCATAGACCTCCGGAATATCCCGGGCAAGCTTTCGGCCATCTGTTTCATTCCAGAAGGAAACGCCAACCATCTGCCAGCAGTTTTCTCCCCCCAGTTTTTCCTTTACAATTACACCGTCTCGGACCTCAAAGCACCAGTCCTCTGTGTGCTCTGTGGATATGGCAAGAAAATTGGATGTATACTGGTATTTCTCAATAATCCGCGGCGTATATATCAGCAGATCCGCCTCAAACACGTACGCGTTCTCCAGCAAATTCCGCGCCGCCAATGCGGAGGAGATGTTATTGGCCTGGTCATACAGAGGATTTTCCAGAAATTTTATCATTGGATATTGATACAGCAGCTGGTCAAACTGCTCCGCCAGATAGCCGCGGACAATATAGATTTCCTCAATGCCAATATCCAGGCACGCGTCTATCAGCCGATCGATTAGTCTCTTGCCGTGGACACGGACCAAAGGTTTCGGGGTATTCAAGGTTACCGGCATCATCCTGCGCCCAAATCCTGCCGCAAGAAACACTGCTCTTCTGACTCGATAGGGCTCCAGGGCTTCCAAGCCGGCTGGTGTGATATGTCCACTAGCCAGAAAACCGGCATCCCGCAATTCTTCCATATCTCTGTCAACAATACCAGTTTTTTTGCTTTTCAATAAGCTGAGAGCCGGGTCCGCAAATGCGCTTAAAATATGAAATTGCTTTCTCGTCAACTCCATCTTTTATGCTCCTTACGCAGGATCTTCCCGCCCGCAGAGAGAGGTACTTCTATCCTCGTTTTAGGTCTCATTCCGGAATTAAACAAGCCTTTCATCATCATAAAAATCATTTTTATAAGGAAACCCAAATTATATTCTGGAAACCATAGCGTTCCAAAACAGGCATCACATCTTTCTCATGTTTTTTGTCCATGGCAGCAACAATCAAGGCGTCGTCCATACCTTTAAAATCTTGAATGCTTTTTATTTGTTTTCCTCGGAAAATTTCTCTGTCCGCTTTTCTCGCTGTTACTGCAACTTGATAATCCACAATTGAATAATATTCTAATACTTTAGCGACCTCCATCGCAGTATATCCTGCGCCGTATAAAATAACAGCAGATGCCCGTCTTATGCGCTCCATCTGTGCAGTTGTAAGAGAATTCAAGTGCAACGGTTCATTTTTAATAAATCGCTTATAAAAATAACCGTCCGCTGGATGTCCCTCAAGGTAGCTCTCCTTCGATTTTTCCCCCATAAACATCCTGTGGAGTTGATATATCTCCTGTAATCTTAAGTCGAAGTATACCGATATCTGCTGATTGACTTCATCCGTCAATTCCAGGCTTCGCCATCTGTTTATTTCCGTGCAGAATAATACAATCATGCTTTCTAAATATCTCTTCTTCAACGGAGATGTTACGGCAGATCCATACCGGTATCGCCTTAAATACCATAGATTTGGGACACACATTGCTCTTTTAGCTGTAACATAATAGGAAAACATACTGTCATCCGCATAGCGAAGGCCCTCTTCATCATATAAATCATTTTCTAAAAAGAAGCTTCTTTTATAGCAATAAAGCACTCGATTACTCGAGGCTCTGTCGCCATTCCTTATGAGTGCCGCAAATAATTCTGGTCCTGTGTAAAGGCCATCATATTTATGCTTTCGCACATACTCATTTTCTGAACCAAACTGACGCATACATTCGTCATCAAAAAAGCACTTCCCCGAAAATCCAAGCAAATCTAAATTGTTTTGTTTGGCACAGTGATACATCTGCTGGAGCGCGTCCTCCACCAACAGATCATCCCCGTCTATGTTGTACAAATATTCTCCCTTCGCATGTCGATATCCCTCATTTCTTGCAGATGCAAGCCCTTTATTGCTGGAATGCCGTATAACTTTTATCCGGCCATCGCGCTCTTTATACCCTTCCAAAATGGCCGCCGTTCCATCAGTTGACGCATCATCCACGCAGATTACCTCAAAGCTTACCCCACACTGGTTTAGTATGCTGTCTAAACAGCTTCGCATATATTTTTCAAGGTTATACGCTGTTACGATAACAGAAATATCTATCATGTCTATAAGCCGCCTTTTATTTCACTTAATCATATACAGTCACAGCACATTTCACCTGCATCAGCAGTGCCTTTTTTCTCTCGCTATCTTCTATTTGGCTATCGCTGGCAGTTTCGTACAATTCCACAGCGCCATCAGCATATACTACCAATTTCCAGCCATCCTGGAACAGGAATGCTTCAAATGCGCCCAGTCCTCGTTCATATCCCAATTTTCTATATAAGTATTTAAAATCTTCGTTATAAATTGCGGAGCGGAGCACTTTTATATAATCATATGTTTGGATATTGGGATGTTCCCGCCGCAGCAGGCTGACAACAATCCCGTTTAGATCCATTAGGGAACAAATCCGGCTGCTCTGCCCCACGCCCATCTCTTTAGAGCGGACAGCAAGGGGGATTTGAATCAGTTCCTCCCCAAATGTGAGCTGCGGATATGAAACGTCCTCCAACCGATCCTGCGGGCGCAGGACACAGTTTCCGTGATCGGCAAACAGGACCAGCGGACATCGCAGGCGCTCTAAAAACGGGGGCAGCAGGTCGTCCAAATACTGTATGGCATCCCGTTTCTGAGCTTCATAATCTGTTCGCAGTTTTCCGCCGCTGCGCTCCAGGAAATCGAAAAAAATGCTGGTCCCGTCTGCTACCAGATTGTTCTCTGTATAGGGATTTGGATAGGAAAAATGGCTCTCGTATAAAATATGGACATAGAACAGACCGTTTTCCTCATCTGCCGCGTCCAAAAGAAAGTACCACAGCTTCTCCGCCGCTGTTCTGGACTGCGCCTGCACCTGGATATGCCCGCTTTCTACGTAAGGGCATCCGTCCGTGTAAAAATGAATATGCCGTCCCTGCCGGATTGCTTCGTTTACAAACCGGCAGTTCTCCTCCTGTACGGTGCTCTTTTCATAATACTTTGTCCGCAAGTCAAAGTTTTCGCTGTAAACAGGAAGCAGGCTTTCAAACGTGGAGGTGGAGACAGAATACGCGTTGTTGAAAAAGAAGGTATTTTGATCAATATAGCGCTTAAGCTTCCGCATCTCTCCGGCAAATAGATCCCGCCGCCGGAGGCCGTCTATGCAAAGCATCAGCACATTTTTCTCAGAAACCGCCGAGGCGGTTTGCAGCTCCAAACAATATATCCGCTCCAGAGATTCCAACAGCTTCTGGATGCATCCGCCTCTATCTATTTCCATGAGCTTTTTCGCACAGGTTATGGCGGACAGAAAATCTTTGATCGCAATCAGCTCTCTTAAAAGCTCCCAATACAGCCGTATTTTCGCCTCCGCCGCCATACAATCACGCAATTTCCTTCGAAGCCCGTTAATATGGCTGTAGCGTGTGTAAGGGTGGTTTTTTGCGTAATATTCGCAGTCCAAAGCGATGCCGTGATTACGCAATGTCTCGTAAATATCCAAATAGCGGATATGCGGAAATTTTGATCTGATGGTTTCTGCAATCTCTCCCCTATACCGGAAGCTGGAAATGATAATTCCGTCAATCTGCTTGTCTTCTATCTCATCGCTGTGGATCATTGTGAAGCCGCCAGCATCCGTTTTGGCGCGGAATTCGTCGATGATGAACCGAACCGGCTTCATCTCAAAGATATAATCCGCCATCAGCATACGGGTATGGCCCCCATACGCCCAAATCGCCGGACAGCGGCAGCTCTTCACAAAGTCAGACAACGCCTGCTTGATGATATGGTTGATTCTCTGCTCCGCCTGCTCTGGCTCAACCCCGGCGAGACTCCGCAGTTCCGCATAAGCACCTTCCATTTCTTTTCGCATAGTATCCCCTTATATAGCAAGGTCAGGCTTCTTCCAAAGAATTTTTTCCGCCGGAATTCCCTGCTTCAGCAGCGCCCGTTTAATCTCTCCGGCGGATCCCTCATAGAACACAGCAATCACAACTGCGTCGTAGGGATACCTGGCGATCTCCGCTGGACTGATAACATTCATATATGCAAGATGATAGTTTTCATAGCGGGTATCTGTAACCGCTATGAGCTCACAGCGCATATCTCTCCGCAGTTGGGTGTAATAGTCCTGCCCGACTTCCCCCGCACCATACAAAATAATCTTCTTTCCAATCAGTTCTTGAATATCCGGATATTTGTAAAGCTGACAGGCGGTGTTTCCCAGGTGCTTTATACACGCTGTTATGGAGTACAGATAAAATGTCTCCAGGTCATTGGATAATTCGCCTAAAAGCCCATGGCGGTGAAACAAATCGCAGAGCGCATCATACAGAACCTTTTCACGCAGGATGTTTTTTACGCTTTTTCGGTTGCAGACGGAATCAGCCCGTATAACATAATGATAGTATGCTTTGTCCCAAATATAAAAGCACTTGCACTTTAGAATACAACTACAAAGACATAACAGATCTTCACCGTAAGAAATTGTGTTTGGTACCTCAGAGTAAGCTTCTTTAATTAACTCGCAGGAATAAAGCTTTGACCAATTGCTTGGAGCAATTCTAAAATTACTGATTGGGTCTAGCACATAATCCCGTAAACATCCAAGTCTATTCTCAGAAGCTTCAAATGCCGCATTTCTTCCAGTTCCATAAATCCCGGCTTTCTCATCAACATAATATCCCGAATGAACAAAATCAGCTTGTTCCCTAAGCATAACTTCCAGAAGTTCTTTATACATTTCTGGCTCCAGATAATCATCACCATCTACAAATCCTATATACTTTCCCTTCGCGCACTCCAGTCCCGTTTTTCGCGCAGGTACAACTCCTTTGTTTTCCTGGTGAATAACATGAATTCGCCGGTCATGCGCTGCGTATCGTTCACAGATTGCACCAGAACTGTCCGTGGAACCGTCATCTACCAAAATAATCTCCAGGTTTCGATAGGTCTGCCGGCAAATGCTCTCAATGCAGCGTTCTAAATAATCCTCTACGTTATAGATTGGGACAATCACGCTGATTTTCTGCTCTGTCACTCACTACACCTCTTTTTCGAATCATGGTTTGTTCATGATTCCTCGAAAATACGCTGCACCAGCCGAGACTGACCTTACTCCACATGATGGAGCCCATATACCGGGAGAATATTTTTGAAGCCGCATGTCTGTAAGATTGGATACACTTCTCTTTTGGCATCAGAGCTATAGAGCGCCATCAAGCAGACGCTGTTTGCGTCAATCCTACCTAAATCGTTTATGCTTATTATCTGTATACCTTCTAAATGCGTCCGTTCTCTCCGGTTTCTCGTTACCAATACTGCATCAATTTTTATATCCTTTTTTTGTAAACGAGCTATTGTCTCCAGACCGAGCTCCCCCGCGCCAAAGACATAAACAGCGGAAGCCTGTCTCAAATACTCAAAATCTTCCTCCAAAAATTCAAAGCCAAGCCATTCATAGCGATTCTTCTGAGAAGCACTCCAGTCCTCCGAAAACTCCCGCATCACTATGTCGCAATGCGCACAAAGGGGAATTGCCTTCGCCAGTTTCCGCATAAGCTCCTCTCCATCCCTAACTTTATAGATATCCACACCGTTGCGCGCGGAGATAGGGAGGTTCACATGGAAATACTTTTTTAGATCGCCAATGCTCGCAGCTTGACTACATTTTCCCATGAGCCAAAGTAATGCACCGATTTGCTGGTTCGCAGTGGGCAAAATTATGCTCCGGGCTGTTTAGCGGCTCTAAACTGGTTAAAAATTTGAACATCTTTTTTTGATGTGCTTTGTCCCTGTTTGAATCGTGCGCCAAATACAAAACGCCCTCACTTTCCGCAAGACTTTGACAAGCATCGTAGTCAAATGAAAGCGGATATTCCGTGGGAGTCAGTTTAATTTGGCATGTCTTGCAGGTCTCCCAAAAGCTTTTACTCATAGAGGGAAGCAGGATCCCGTTTGTAATAATTAGAATATCTCCCATTGGGAAATATTCCCGCGTCATTTGTAAAATTGCATTTATTTCAGGGTGCAGCAGCGGCTCTCCGCCTTGTAAAATAATCCTTTTTGCTTCTCCCTGAAACAGCTCCGATAATCTTGAGAGATCCGCGCGGTACTCATCTAAATCTAAGAATTCTTTCTCAGCAAGCGGCGAAAAATTACCGCAATACTTACATTTCATATTACAGTGCCGTGTTAAGTCCACCTGAAATTGCAGAGAAGTGCGCGGTTGAAATTTTAAAAACATATTCTCAAGCTCGCGGAGTTGGTTCCTTAATTCTTTTTCCATAAGAATCTATACCTCAAATTTCTAAGACCCTATCTTAAATAAATTATTTTCAAAGTTGCAGAATTTTCCTCTACAGCTGTCATCTACGCATTATAAAGCTCTTCCAACACTTTTGCTTGGCGTTTAATATCATAGCCCGCTGCCCGAACAGCCTCGACACCCTCTTGACGATTAGAACACGGTTGTGACGCTTCCTCCAATGTAGTGAGCCATGTGGGAATATTAAGCGGAATATAGCGGACATCTTTCGTAAACGCCATCTCCTTGGAAACCTGGTCGGACGCAACACACGGCAGTCCAGCTGCCACTGCTTCTATCAGAGAAATTGGACTTCCTTCAAATCTAGAGGGCAGCAGGAATACATCCATTGCCTGCAAGTAACTTTCCACATCTGTTTTCCAGCCAAGGAGCAGAACATCCCTTTCCAGGCCCTTGCTGCATATTTCTTCTGTTAATTTGTTCCGCAGAGCTCCGTCTCCAATGATCAACAGCTTAGCCTGGGGAGTCTTCCTGTGAAACTGTTCGAACAGGTCGATTAGAAATATCTGGTTCTTTGAATACGATAGACGCCCAACTGTGCCCAGAATCAGGTTATCTTCCACCCCCAGTTTTTGTCTGATATGCCTCCGCTTCTGCGGATCAAATTGGAACTTGTCAATTTCAATGGCATTTTTCATAATTCGGATCCTGTCCCTGGGAATTTGTGGACCGAACAACCAATCCGCCGCAATCTGGGAGCATGCCCAAAAATCCGTAGCCAGATCCGGCCGAAAGGCCTTCTTGATCTCTTCATGGCGGCGGTGGAGATCTGTGCGCTTTATTTCATCCGGCTCATCAATAAAAGAAGAGTGCGCATGAACAATCACCTTCTGGATACCTGCCTCTTTTGCAAGATCCTCCAATAAGAACCCCGTCCAAAAGCAGTTATTCAGATGAAGTATATCGTAACCTCTGGAAAATATCTCCTGCATCCGCAGAACAAACAGATTTCTGTCCTGTTCTGCTGTCTTCTGCAAATGGAACACTTTATAATCGAGGTCACAGTATGCTTTCGCATTTTCCAGCACGCAATTTTGTGTCAAAAAGTCAAAGTGAAATTTTTCCCGATCCATATATCTATAGTGGTTGAATACATACGATTCAATCCCGCCAAGCTTTGGGGACACCAGTTGAAGAACTTTCATCTGCTTCACTACATTTGCTCCTTCCGGCGAACATCTATATCTATAATAATTCCGAGATTTCCGTCACACGGTTAAAAAACATATCGTCATCCTTTATGGACAAAAACTCTTTATCCCGAACTTCTATCATAGAAATCAGCGAAAAAATACATGCTTCTAAGGGTCGTTCGCCTCTGTTTTCCCAGGCTGGATCCAACTTCCGATATGTTTGAAAATAATCTGAAATACCATCTTGAACACTCTTGGCACTCTGAAGTTCTCTCTCTGTTCGCTCCTCTCTCGCAAAAACCGCCGCGCCGGCTTCATCAAATCCAACCACGGATGGCTGCGGGGACATCAGCACCGGCTCCAGCGCAAGGTAGCTTTGCGCAATCGAATCCTCCTCCGGCGCGTAGAAGGCTTGGACATCCAAGCCCAGTTTTTCCATATACTTCTCATCCTGCTGCCAGAAATAGAATCCCCGCAGGTGCCGATCCGTCAGCCGCTGAATATACGCCTGGACCGTGCCTCTGGCCACAAAATCGAAGAAGGCGATATCCCCTTCCTCCAGTTGTAAGGTACTCAGGTATTTTTGATAATTTTTTCGATTCACCGCCGCTGCTTGAAAAATCTCTTCCCTGTAGTCAAGCAGGCTGTGCCGCCCATCATCGCCCTCCACGCAGATACCAAACCGCTCCCGCAGATGCTCTTGGAGGCTGCCGCTGAAACGCATTTCCTCCACATAACGGATATCCTCCTCGTTTTCCATACCGGCGCGGACAGCGGCAAACCGGGAGGTCAGAAAATAGATGGCGTTTGCAGTAGGATCGATTTGCTCATAGAGCCTCTTGATGAGATATCCGTCTCTGGCGCCAAACCAGATATTTTTCAAGCCATGTTCACGAATCTGCCGGCGAAGCCAAATCACAAAGCCGGCAATCACCGGTCCAAAAAACAGATACCCGATATCATAGGCGGTATCCACATGGAGCTTGCTCTCCGGCTCCTCAAACTGGAAGGGGCTGTTAAACAGCTTGGACACCAGCATTCCCGCCTGAATCCGTCCGGATAAGCCGCCGATCTGCTCCCAGAGACCAAGGTACCCCACTTTTTCGAAGAGATCCAATCCACTGTAGAGATGGCAGGCCGTGAAGCCGTTTCGCTCAGCGCTCTCAATATCGGCATCCCTGGAATCGCCAATATGCAGGCAGGTCTTGCCGGGAATCTTCTCACGCAGCTTCTCAAAGAGCTGCTGCGTTTTTCCAGTCCGATACTCACAGGAGGCTAAAATGTCCGTATAGCCGGTAAAGCCGCAGTATTCCAGCAGCTCTGCCAGCTGCTCCTTTGGGCAAAAGGTATCGGAAACAAGATAGACTGGCTTTCCCTCCCGACACACCGCACTCAAAAGCCCGCACAGCTCTTCCCGCGGAACAGCCAAATCACGCTCTGTCTCCCACTCTATCCGCGCCAGCTCCTCCGCCTGTACACCGGCAAGCGCATATTTCCGCAGCATATACTGATAGATCTCCAGTAACGTTGGAAATGTCGATTTGCACAGCTCCTTCTCCGCCTCCAGACGCCTTTGCGGGAAGCCTTCAAGGGCAATTCCTCTCTCCCTCAGCCGCAGATCCACAATCTCATACACATCCGCCGAGAACAGGGTCCGGCGCATAACAAGTGTATCGAACAGGTCCACACTAATCACGTCATGGGCGTCAATCAAGCCGCGCAGCTTGTGTTTTGTCATTCCAGCTGCGCTCACAAATGCGTATGCGGCCTTCGGGGGCGCGTTCAGATCTCTGCCATGGATATCTATCAATTTAATACCGCTCTTCCGGCACAGTTCTCCAATCCGTTTCGCAATAATCTTACAGGATTCCGGCCTCGCGGCGACGATGATCAGCCGGATATCCTCCGCAATCGCTTCCTCAATGGAGAGAATGGGCTTTCCATAGAGCGATCCGCTTGTCCGGCAGCCGTCCAGCAGGCCGATCACCTGATGACCATTCAGCTGTTTCAGGAGTTCCGCTGTCAGCGGGCTCAGACCATAAATTGCCGTCCTATCCTTTTGATACGCATGAAATATATTTTCCACGGTCCCAAAATCCCTTTCCACCGCGCACACGTCCTCAGACAGAGTCCCTGTAATATTTGAGGGTCCTGCTGATTCCCGCCTCCAACGTCATCCCGCTTTTCCACCCAAGGCTCCGCAGCTTCGTGCTGTCTCCGGTTACAATGGACAGGGCCCCTTTTACCTCGGGGGTGTCTCTCTCCGACTCATCGAATATGACCTCGGCGCCATTGCCCCACCGCGCCGCGTAGAGCCCGGCCAATTCCCGCACAGAGCACTCGCCCGCTTCATCGCAGACGTTGTAGGCCTCTCCCGCAGCTCCATAGAAAAGGAGATCCAGCAGCGCGTTGGCCGCATCTGACAGATACAAAAAAGAGCGAACCGCAGAACCGTCGCTTTTCAGAACAATCCTGCCGTGCTCTCGAAGCTGCCGGATAAAATCGCCGTGCAGGCGGCCGTCCGTGAGGGAGATCCCGGGTCCATACACCTGAACAGGTCTTGCCGTTACGCAGGGCAGGCCGTACTGCGCATAGTAAAGACCGCACAGAGTCTCCGCCCCCCGTTTCCCACACGCGTAAGCATTCCGCTGATATGTCCAGTCAAGGCCCCCAAAATCCGACTCCCTCCTGCGCCCTGTCCCTTCTCCATAGACATCTATGCTGCTCAACAGCAGAAATTTTAAGCTCTGCTTTTTTCGGGCAAGCTCCAGCATATTCTGACACCCATACACATTGGCCTGAAAGGTATCCAGCGCGCTCCCCCATCGCGATTGGACCCCAACAGGGCTGGCGGCATGGATGCAGATACTGATATCGCCGTCCCAAACAACCGGCTCTCTCACGTCCTGAAGGAGAAGCTCCAGGTTTGCATCACCTATGTACGAGGAAAAGCGTGCCTCCGCATTTTTCCGGCTCCTGCACAGAGCCAATATCTTGGTGTCCCCTCCGCCGCGCCGGTTGTGTTCCAAAACGAGGTACACAAGGTAGGACATCAAAAAGCTGTCCGCACCGGAGATCAGGATGCTTTGGTGGTCCAGCCTGTCCAGATCCTTCCGCTGGCTCAGCAGCTTTTCCACATCCTCTTGTATCACGTGGTTCACGGACCTCACCCCCATCGGTTTTCCTTTTCACAAAATAGCGGATACAGTGCACTGGCAATGGCAAGATCCTCCGGATATGTCACCTTGATACAAAAGCGGTCGCCTTCTACCATTGTTACCGGAACGCCCATGCGCAGGACCAGCTCGCTGTCCTCATAGACCTCCCGCTCCTGCGGCGTGCTCCGGAACGCCTCGTGCGCTGCACGAAGCACGCCATATCGATAGGTCTGCGGACCCTGCTGTACGAACAACGTTTCCTTTTGCAGGGTCTGGTCCACCATTGTTCCGTCTCTGCTGGACGTTATGGCGTCCGTTGCCTTCACAACCGTGATCACACCGTCATATGTCTCCAGCTGTTCGTAGTGCTTGTTGACTGTCTGCTGGGAGAGAAGCGGACATACTGCTGTCATGATCATCACGGTATCGTCCGTCTCCGCCGGAACAGCACATACCCCGCTATACACGGAATCAAAACGCATCACACCCGCCTTTGCAACGTACTTCAGCTTGGTGATACCATAATGCTTTCCCCATGCCCAGACCTGCGGGATGAATTCCTCCAGCGTCACTACACAGATTTCATCAATATTGGCGTTCATCTCTGCGGTCTTCATGGAATACACCAGCATAGGCATGCCTGTCAGTTCTACAAATTGTTTTGGAAGATTTCCGGAATTAAACCGAATACCATAGCCTCCTGCTAAAATAACTGCATAATTCATTGACAATCCACGCTTTCTGTCTCACTGTACATGTCCATTCTTCCATTAGAACGGGCAAATACGTGAATATCTGCATCTTTTAGAATCCTAGGAATTCGTTACAGTGTTCAGCAATCCAAGTCATCAAGCCCTCCACCAGAAATGCTAATTGACGGCTTTCTTTTGTCATGTCAAAAAAGTCTTGCAGCTGAAAGTCCCTTCTTTTGACAATCTCCACTGTTACACTCTGCTGGTCTCGCGGGATGCCGTCATCGGTATGTATAACGTGAATACTCGCTATTTCTTTCAGCTTCTGCGAAATATTAACCGAATTCTCCTTGTTCCAGATAACAAATTCGTTCTCATCGTTATAATCAATGTTCCACTTATGCAGTCCGCAATATGCTTCGTTAATTCCTTCGGCCCGAGCATGCCAGAGACGCATAGTTCCGCCTTTTTTAAGCACATACAGGCACTCCACTATACTTTTATAGGGATCGATACAATGATCCAACGCATTGTTAATCAAAATAGCATCGCAGTAATTTTCTTTGAAAAAATTTGCCGCAAATTCAAACATACCGAACTGGGACGTTCGAAAATTACCATTTGCGTATTTTCTGTTGATTTGGTTGTAAATAGGCGCCAACGGATCCACTGCAATCAGCTGTATAGTTTCTGAATTGGGAAGACGTGATCCATAAATACTTTGTAGACCACATCCAATATCCATAACAACAGAGTCTGATTTGAGCGCCTCTACCAGTTCGCTGCCCGGCATTCTGGGGCTACCATTAAGTCCTAAAAATTTTTCATTCTTTAAGCGCCACCTGTAATCGGAATGGTGTAAGCTTCCAGGAGTCACAACTTTGGTTATCCAAAATGCTACTTCCTCCTGAAAATTCTCAAGCCAGATTTTTGCTTGTCTCTCGTATTCTATATTCCAACAATACTGCATGTGATTTCTCACATAAATCAAATACTCATTCTCAATTTCACTCGGATAAATGGCTTTCACATATGGGGGAAACTCCCTTCTGATGACATCTTCAATTTCCTTTAAATGCTCCACACTATTCATACCCAGCAAAATTGCATCAATCTCGCCTGTAAGACAAAACTGTTTTAATTCCTCTGGAGAAATAACCTTTTTATCTCCAATCTCCGTTCCCTGACTTGCCGCTGTACTGCTGCAATAGGCGATTACATCATATCCACAAACCAACGCCTGCTGAGCCAATTCCTTTCCTGCTGCCCTAGTTCCCCAAACAACACACTTTTTCTTCATCCGTTTTAAATCCTTTCTTTCAACAAAACAGCCAGTCTGGTTCCAGCTCCCATGCGGCCAGTGGATTGTCCGGCTTGTTCTTTTCGCCGTGGAAATCACTGCCTCCGGTAATATGGAGGCCATATTTTTCTGCGATTGTTATGTAGTCCGCTGTCTGCTCCGGCGTGTGGATGGGGTAGTAGCACTCGATTGCATCCAGGCCATAGCGTTTAAGCCGTTTGACCAATTCCTCCAGTGTTTCTCCGTTCCATACAATCTGATAGGGATGCGCTAAGGACACTTTTCCCCCCGCGGCCTTGATGCGCTCCACACACTCCCGCGCACTTGGCTTGGTGCCTTTCTCAATCTCCTGAAACTCCGGCGTGTCCAGATAGCGGTCGAATGCCTCCTTGCGGGTAGCCACATATCCGCGGCGCAGCATCACTTTGGCAAAATGAGGCCGGCCCACGGAGCCGCCCGCCGCCGCCTCGTCCACCTCATCCAGGGGAATTTCCAGGCCCTTTGTCCGCAAAAAATCCCGGATACGGTACTTACGGTCATTCCGTCCGCCCTTCAGGCTCTCGATCCACGCGCTCAGTACAGGAGCGGAAAAATTGTAGCCGAGAATATGGAGATTCAAATGGTCGTCCGCGCTCAGCTCAATTCCCCGCACAAACCGCAGATCCAGCGCTGCGCTGGCCGCCCCGGCCTCCTCCAGGCCATCCAGATTGTCATGGTCTGTGAGGGCCCACACCTCCGTACCCCGCTTTTTGACCAGCTCCGCCAGCTCCGCCGGAGCATACTGCCCATCCGAGGCAGTGCTGTGGATATGCAAATCTGCTCTACAAGTCATAAAGTCCACCTGCTACCGTTCAAAAAATTTCATCAGCCGGTCCACAATTTCCTCCGGCGTCTCCTCTCCGTCATTCTGCACCACGATGCTGGAGTGGCCCGGCTCGTCCCAGGGCAGATCCACTCCCACCACATTCTTTGTTCCGGACGAATACAGCTTTTTCTGGTCCCGGCGGTACAGCGTCTCCCGCGTCACCTTGAGGTAGACCTCCCGATAGTTTTCAATATTCTTCCGATTCCAGTCACGGACCTCGGTATACATCGCAATGCTGCAAATGACAACATCAAGTCCCTGATCCGCATAATATTTACAGGTCTGAAAGCTCTCAAAAGCACCTGATTTACGGGCTTCCGTGGTATAGCGGTCCTCCAGCAGGACCCTTCCGTCCACCGTACTGTGGCCTGCCGCGAGACGGGTCAAATCACCGTCAATTAAAATTGCCGTTGGACTTTTTTCCTTCAGCCTCTGATAGAACAGCCCGCCGATGGTGCTCTTCCCCGCCCCGGCCAAACCGGTAAAAAAGTAGACAGTTCCCTTTTCGCTCATTTGTCAGTTCCTTCTCTAGTGATACAGCGGCTGCTCCAGCAGCGCCGGGTCCAGCTCCAGCATGGGCGTCATCCGCAGGGGCTGGCCGTTCCGACTGACAAACCGCAGTCCCCGCAGCAGCTGCCGGGCGATCTTCAGACGGTTTTCGTCAAAATCCTGAATACATTTGTCCAGAAGTCCCTCCTGGACCTGTGCTCTCTCCGCCTCTGTCAGGCTCCGTCCACTCTCATCCACCTGCGCGGTTTCCGTAATCTTCCGCCAGGTTTCCCGAATATAGCGGTTAAGTGTAGTAAATCCGGCAATCAGCTCCCGTGCCCGCGCTTCGTCGATGTCCGCGCCGTCGTAGAAATGAAAATCGTAGCCATAATACTGATAGGCATCCCGCATGAAGTACTCCACAAAATACCGCTCCGCGCCGTTGGCGAACTCGTCGTAAGTGCGGTAGACGGAGACGGGGTCGAAGCCCTTCGTCTCTGGGTGCGGGTCCCGCCGCCCCTGCTCAGAACAATAGGTCATGCTCTCTGTGTAGGGCAGGTCCAGAAACGCCGCCAGAGCGGTAAACGCAGCCTTCGGATTCAGTTTGCCGTCCTCGAAGCGTACCAGAATGCTGTCCCGGTACAGCCGGTCCTCCGGATCGATCAAATAGCTCCGGCTCAGCACCCGCTCCGAGATAACATCACTGACAATCGGCTTGATGCCTCTCAGACCCGGGAGCTCTTCTGTCTCGCTCTGCTTGGCCACCCAGTACATGAACCGGACGGTAGCGGCATAGCTGTTGGTGATCCGGCGTATGGGGGTAAAGGTCTTGATATACTTGAATTCGTTGAGAAAGCGGCAGCTGTGGAGCTCATCACCGGGTTCAGCGGACAAGACCGCCTCCCCGGCGCTGTCCGCCGTCAGAGTACATTGAATGTTCGTAAAATGGGGCTGAAAAAACACCGCCGGTGCGATCCGGGCATAGGGATCCATGTTGAGGGTCGCCTGGGACGAGCCCAGGAACAGCGCCACAGTCAAGTCCTTATCCGTGGGGGACTTCATGCGGTAGAGCTCCGTCAGGACCCGGGGATTGCTCCATTTCACCGCCGCCAGAAATTCCTCCAGGCTCTTTGCACTCCTCAACGCCTGCCGTATCTCGCCGATGGGCTCCTCCACATCCGAGAGATAGAGCGACGGCATTGTCAGCAGGTTCGGGTGGCCGTCGAAGACCTCGTTGAAGAAGTCGCCGCCGTTGTGGGCGGAGAGCTGAGTATGCCAGACCAGCCTGTGGATCTCCTCCACCCCCACCGGCTGGGGCGTATACTGGCTGTAGTCCACGCCGAACCGCGCCCGGAAGTCGATGGGGTACTGTTCGAGCTCCTCCCCTATTAAGAACACCAGCTTTCTGCCCTCCAGAAGGGGCCGCAGGCTCCAGCACTGGAGGTAGGCGCAGAACACCCCCCAATCGGGGTAGTATAGATAAACATGATTTTCGCGTCCGACACGCTCGCTGTCCCGGACGTTATCGTGCAAATATTCCAGCTCATACTGGGAAAAAACGCTGTCCGCCAGAATCGGCCTGTCTAAGTCCTTAAAAAAATTCCGGCTGACAACGGGATTTTTCAGATTTATGTAGCTGCCAAACCGCTCCTCCGCCGGGAAAAACGGCAGATATCCCCGATCATCGTAGGGATAAAAGCGGACGGGCAGGTCCTCAAAGGATGGGAAATCCCTCCGAAACAGGTAGGGATACTTTGCAAGCAGCTTGCAATTTTTCTCATAGCGCTTCTTCAGCGCCTTCACATTGGGCGCATAAAACGCCTGGGTCATCATCGAAAGGCAGTCCTCCCGAAAATACCCCTGGTTATATAACTCCAAAAAATAAGTATACGAAATACGGTAATCTCCGCCAGACTGGAGGATATAGAGCGCCCCCTCCAGCTTTTCCTCCGGAGCCGCGTCCCCCATGGCGACAGTGTAGGCCCGGCACGCCTCCTCCGACTGTCCAAACCCGGCCAGACGCCGGGCCAGCTCTATCGCATCCATACGGTTCCTCCTTCAAAACAGGGGGCCGGGCACGAGCCCGGCCCCCCATTGTGCG
>CATIYU010000082.1 GCA_949739085.1 uncultured Eubacteriales bacterium
CATGGCCATGGTGCCGCTCTCCCGCAGGATGCCCAGCAGCAGGTGCTCCGTGCCCACGTAGCCGCTGCCGCCCCGGCTGGACTCCCCTACGGCGTTTTCGATCACCCGCTTGGCACGGGGGGTCAGGCCCTGGGGCGGGGCCAGGCCCGGCAGGCCCTCCCCGACGACCCGCGCGATGACGTCCCGGGCCCGCGCCTGGGTCACCGCCTGCTCCGCCAGGCACCGGTGGGCGGCCCCCGCCTCCTCCCCCAGCAGGCCCAGCAGCAGGTGCTCGCTGCCTACGTAGCTGTGACCCAGCTCCTCCGCCGCCGTATGGGCCAGCCGCAGGGCGTTCCGCGCTCTGGGCGTAAATTGATTTTCAAACATGGTCCCACCATCCTCAAACTTGTTGCTTGTACCGTTCAGTATTCCCTCTGGCGGGGGTTTTACACATCCTTCCGGGGACGAAAAGAGCCGGTCCGCTGCCGCGAACCGGTTCTCCTCTCTATTTCTCCGGCAGGCGGATGGACACCGTCCCGTCCTTGCCGATTGTCAGGCGCATGGGCTTGATATATTTGTTATAGAACTGCTGCCGCTCCACGTCCGAGAGCTCCAGGCGGGTGGCCCGGATGGCGTGCTCCATCATGGCGTTGGCGTTGAGCTGGACCGTTTTTTCCAGGTAGCTGTAGATCTCCCGGACCAGGGCGTCGGCCTGTATGTCGCCGCAGTCCCCGGAGTAAAAGTCGTCCAGGTAGCAGTAGGTGATACCGGCGGAATCCATGGTGGCTTTCAGGTCCTCGCCCACGTGCTCCCGCTCCACCATGACGAGGAACCGGGCGTCCGGCAGGGAGGAGATCAGGCCCCAGTAGTCGGAGTCGCTGGAGACCAGGATAAAGGAGTCCACATTGTTCCGGTAGTACTCCCGGCAGGCCCCCGCCGTAAGGCTGATGTCCACCAGGGATTTCTGCTTTTTCACCCGGTCGATCATGCTGTGTTCCACGGGGCAGCCGGTATAGGCGCTGAGAATCCGCCAGGCGCTGGCGCTGTGGCTGTCGTCGTAGAGCATCACCTTGGAGACCCGGCTCAGGGTCTCCGGGTCCAGCTCCCGCAGGGCGGCGCAGAGCTTGTAGGGGTCGGAGTTCTCGCAGTCCACCACAATGACGGCGTTGCGGCTGGACTCCAGGAAGCTGTGGATGGTGACCTTGTTGTGGGGGGCCGCGTCAGAGACCTTGCTCAGGTCCGTGAAGTCGTCGTTATGCCAGCGGTAGAGGAGGATGGCGAACTTCATGTCGGAGAAAAAGATATTCCCCTCGTTTGTGGGCTGCCAGTTGATATACATCTGGTAGGGGTAGAGAACCCGGCTTTTCTGGTAGACGGCGGCGGCGGCCTGGACCCCGGCCTCCGTGAGGCCGCCGGGCATTACGAACATGTCCCGGAGGTACTCCCACCGGAGCCACAGGGGGAAGAAGTCCCGGCAGTTGTTGATGTGGCCGGACACCAGGCGGTTGATCTCCACCAGGCACTCCCAGGGCTGGCAGAAGGTGGTCATGAGGGCGACGCCGTCCGCCTGGAGCTGGACGGCGCACTCCGGCGGCGCGTAGTCTGAGAGGTTCCAGCGGGCCTTCTGGGGCCGCCCGGGGGGGACGGGCCTGGCCCGGTGCAGCAGCTCCGTGCGCAGAATGCACAGATTCCGTATAATCCGGGCCGGTTTCTGCTCCTCCAGGAACTGGAAGACCTCCGGGTCCGGCGGTTCGTACTCCTTCTCAAAAATCTCTCTGGGCACCCCCGCCAGATAAGCGGCGCGGGAGATGACGGACTGTTTTTTGCTAAGCTGGGGAAGGGCCGTCCGGGGCGCGGGACGGCTGTTTAAGCTCCGTGACCGGGCGAATTTGTCTGCGGTCATATGGTATCGCCTCCTTTGGCTGGTATTCTTTGTAGCGGCGTTCATAAAGAACTTCCTTTGGTTGGAAACAGTACATGCTGAAAAAGGCGGTGACGCCGGGGCCGCAGTCGTATTCCATGCCGCAGTGCCGGGCCAGCTCCTTGACAAAGATGCAGCAGGCGGACATACAGGAGTAACGCTTGTCCGGAAACCGGCAGGGCCGCCCCTCCACGATGGCGCAGGGGTCGCACAGGCTGCACCCGCTGGCCCCGATCATCATACCCGGTTCCTCCGCCGCGTCGATCAGCCGCCGGGTAAGGCGGTTGTGCGTGGCCTTGGCGGGGGCGGTCTGGGCGCTGTCCAGGGGGTCCTCAATGTCCCACATGGTCTGCATGACCAAGGCCCGCCGCCAGTGCAGCACCTGGCGGCGCATATCCTTCACCGTGCCGCAGGCGGGGGGGCAGGTATAGTTCACTCCGTACTTCCCGCACACGTTCTCCTCGCAGAGGGCGCGGAACTCGGGGACGAAGACAATGTTTTCTGTGTTCACAAAGGCGGCGTTGGCAAAGCCGATCCTCAGCGCGGTTTCCAGCAGTCTGAACTCGTCCATGGATTTTCCTCCCCATGTACTGCAAGTTATCCAGTATACACTATTTTGGCCACTTTGGCCAGAAAAATTTTGCTCTGTGGGAAAAAAGCTACACGCCCGTCAGGTCAAAGTCCGGCGTATAGCCCGGGTCCGCCGAGGAGAGCTCCTGGCGGTAGCCCGCCGTGAGGCCCACGTTCTCCAGGTAGGCCAGGGCGGCCCGGTACTCCGCGCCGGTGACCCGGCGGCTGAGGAGGCCCCGCGCCCCCGGCTGGGGGGTGTACTGGGCCATCAGGGAAAAGGGGACCCCGCCGGGCGGGAAAGCGTCCGCCACCCAGTCCATAACCGCCTTGGCGTTCTCCAGGCCGCCGGGCAGCAGCAGGTGCCGGATGATGACCCCCCGCTGGATGAGCCCGTCCCGCAGCGCCGGGCCGCCGGTCTGGCGGTACATCTCCCGGATGGCGGCGGCGGCGGTCTCGAAGTAGTCCGGCGCGCCGCTGTAGCGGGCGGCCAGGGCGTTGTCCCCGTACTTGAGGTCCGGCAGCCACACCTGGACCAGGCCCTCCAGGCTCCGCAGGGTCTCCACCCGCTCATACCCCCCGGTGTTCCACACCACCGGCGCGGGCAGGGGCTCTGCCAGGGCCTCCCGGATGGCCGGGACGTAGGGGGTGGGGCTGACGAGGTTGATGTTGTGGGCCCCCTGGCGGAGCAGGTCCTCAAAGATCTCCCGCAGGCGGGCGGGGGAGACGGGCCTGCCCCGGCGCTCCCGGCTGATGGCCCCGTTCTGGCAGAACACGCAGCCCAGCACGCACCCGGAGAAGAACACCGCTCCGCTGCCCCGCGTCCCGCTGACGCAGGGCTCCTCCCAGTGGTGCAGGGCGGCCCGGGCCACCACCGGCAGGGCGGGCATGGCGCAGAACCCCCGCCCCTCCTCCGCCGTGCGCGCCGCGCCGCACTGGCGGGGGCACAGCCTGCAAATCATGTCTCCGCGCCGCCGCTCTCCGGCTCTCCGGCCTCCGGGGTCTCCACGGTCCTGGCGGTTTTGTCCTCATCCGTTAGGGCGCTCTTCCACTGTTTGGGCTTCCGCTTGGGCCTGCGGGACGCCATGGCCAGCTTGAACCCGGTGGGGTCGCGCTCCAGGAGGTAACGCTCGTCCTCGGGGGGCACCTTGTCCCCACGGGCAATCCGGGCGGCGATTTTCTGGCACGTTCGCATGGAGGCCATGTGCTTGCCCAGGCCGTCCCAATCCCAGTCCCGGGAGAGGGGGGTCTCCGCGGCCCGCCGGATTTGCTCCAGGCTCATCTGGCTCTGGGCCTCCAGCCGGGCGGCGGCCTGCCGGGAGAGGGTGAGGCGGTCCGTCCGCTCCGGGACGGCTGGCCGCTCCGCCGCCAGCTTCTCCGCGCTGGCCTTGCGTCCGGCGTGGACTCCGCGTCCGGCGTGGACTCCGCGTCCATCTGAGACTGCGCGTCCGCCCTGGCGGTTTGTAATCTCCAAATCCGCCGCCTCCTTTCAGGTCCGCTCTCCGGGGCCCAGGAAGCGGTTCAGCGCTGTCAGGCGGTCCATGCCAGCGGCCTCCCCGGAAGAGCGGGAATCTCCGCCCCCTATTATACCGGATTTTTCATCAGATTTCAAGGCCCAGCCTGGCCTGTCTCCATATTTGGCGGGAAAGGGCGGAAAGTTGCACGGGGCAGTGCAACTATGGCCGGTTTTTCCCCGTATATGTAGGGAATTTTTACAGGGAAAGGTTGGGAGAGGAATGGCGGAGAAGCGGGAGTACGTCAAATTGTGGGCCAGCTACGAGAGCTACTTCGAGCCGTACAGCGACGCGGAGGTGGGGCGGCTGGTGCGGGCGATGCTGCGGTACAAGTCGTCCGGGGAGCGCCCGGAGTTCAGCGGGAGCGAGCGGTACGTCTGGCCAGCCATCCGGCGGGACATCGACGAGGCTTCCGCCGCTCAGGAGCTGGCGGCGGAGACGGCCCGGGAAAACGGCAGGAAGGGCGGGCGGCCCAGACGGTGACAAAACCCAAAAAACCGGACGGGTTTTTTCAGAACCCAGAAAAGCTATGGACAAGGACAAGGACAAGGACATGGCCAAGGACAGGGACATGGTCAAAGCCTATCCCTATACGCACAGCAAAAAAAGAAATAGATATCTATACGGAGGACGGAGGAGGAAACGTCTACCGGAGAATGGGGGTAGACGAAGAGGGGCGGACCCAACCGGGCAAGCCGGGGGTATGCCGCCGCCGCCGTCTGGAGAGGAGAGCGGATGACACGAAAGGATATTGACAGCCTGTTTGAGCTGCTGGCTATTTTCAGGCCCAACGACCCGCGTATCAGGGACGGCAAGCTCCGCGCCGCCTGGCAGCTCGTCCTGGGCCCCTACGAGCGGGACGCGGTCCGGGAGGCGGTGGGGGCCTGGTTCCGGAAAAGCGGGTTCTGGCCGGACCCCTCCGACATCGCCCAGCTCTGCCCGCCCCTGCCCCAAGAGCCGCCGGAACCGGCCCAGCCCTGTCCGGCGCAGCGGGCCCTCTGCGCCCGGTGGCGGGAGGTGGTGGAGCGGCGGCGGCAGGCCGG
>CATIYU010000083.1 GCA_949739085.1 uncultured Eubacteriales bacterium
CTATATGAAAAGCTGTACAGGGAGGCCATCCGGAATCGTGCAGATCTGGTTACCAGCGGATATTTCCAGGAGGGCGCCTATACGACCACGCATCTGGATAATCTGGCGGCGGGCGTCTATGCAGGGGAGAAGATGGCAGAGCTCCGGGACCATAGCATCTACTGTTTGGAGGCAAGGGAGACCGGCCTGCGGGCGTCCCTTTGCTGCAAGCTGTACCGGCGGGAGCTGCTGGAAAAAGTGCAGCTGCCCATGCCGGATCAGCTCACCTTTTCAGAGGATAAAATGTGTGTCGTGTCATACGTTCTGGAGTGCGGGAGCGCAGTGGTGCTGCGGGAAGCGTACTACCACTACCGCCTCCACGCCGGTTCCCTGGTGCATAGGCCCCGGCCTGACTACCTGCTCAGCGTCCACGAGGTGTACCAGTACCTGCTGAAGCTCTATCAGCATCCCCGCTTTACGGATACCATGCGGATACAGGCGGAACTGTACGTGGTAGAGATGCTGGAAAAAGGTGTCAACACGCGCCTGGGGTTCCAGCACAGGAACCTTCTGTGGACCGACCCCTATTGGCTGGACCAGCTCCCAGCCGGAGCGCGGATTGTCCTGTGCGGCCCGGGGGAATTGAGCGAAAAATACCGGCGGCAGCTGTACGCCGCGAAAGACAAGGAATACATAACCAGCCTGGACTTTGACGGATGGCCTGCGGAGCCGCCGGAATGTCTGGCGGGATTGGAGTACGACTATATTGTCATCACCATAAAGACCCCGGAAGAGGCGGCGCGGGCAGGAAAAACCCTGCTCCAATGGGGGATTGGCGCGGATAAAATACGGTGGTTTGAGCAGCGGGAGCAGTTCTGGAAGTACGCCCAGGCGGACGGCCTGTTGGAGCAGTGAGGCGGCGCCGTGAGACTGAAAAAACTGACGGCAGAGGCGCTCCAGGCTGGTCCGGAGAAAAAGATCTGCTGCTATGAGCGGTCTGAGCAGCATTTGACGGAGTTGTGCGAAAAGTACAACGTTTTGGACCGCCTGTGCCTGATTGCGGATGAAAACAAGCGGCGGCAGGGGGCCTGCGCTCTCTTCGGACGAACAGTGCCCGTGAAGGCTCCGGACGTTTTGCCGCAGATGGATTGGACCGCGCATCTTCTGGTAATCACCAGCGATTACTACTGGGAAGTATATGAACAGTTGGAAAAAATGCTGGATACCGCCCTGGAAGAGATATACTATTTCGCCAACCAGGAGGCGGAATATGAGGAGGCATACCGGGACTTCTACCGGGACAAGCCGCTGGAGAACCTGATGGTATTCCGCAGCGGACCCCACGCCTCCGCGTATGTCCCAGGGATGGATTTCGACGGCAACGCCCGGGCGCTCTTTGACTATATGCTGGAGCGGGGTTGGAACAGCGGCTATAAGCTGGTGTGGCTGGTGAAAAATCCGGCGGATTTTTCCCGGTATGACGATATTCCAAACGTGGAATTTGTATCCTTTGACTGGTCCGTGTCGGAGGACAAGCAGGAGAGAGACCGGTACTATCACCCGCTTTGTACGGCAAAATTCCTCTTCTTTACGGACGCGTATGGTTTTGCCCGGCGCTGCCGGAGAGACCAGGTACGGGTCCAGCTGTGGCACGGCTGCGGATTTAAGACGCGGGTGAATTTTGTGCGCTGTGAGAAGCGCTACGAGTACACCACCGTGGTCAGCGAGCTGTATGGCAAAATCCATCAGGACATTTACGGCCTCCGGGCGGACCAAATTCTGGTGACGGGGTATGCCAAGGAGGACTGGCTCTTCCAGCCGCCCAGGCCCGGCTTTAAAGACCGCCTGGGCATACCGGACGCCAAAAAGTACATCTATTGGCTGCCCACCTTCCGGACGGCGGGAGGGCAGCTGGCACAGCTGAACGAAAAGCCTCCGGGCTCGGAGACGGGGCTGCCCGTTGTGGATACCTGGGAACAGATGGACCAGCTGAACCGCCTGCTCAAACGGGAGGAGATGGTTCTGGTCATCAAGCTGCATCCCTTTCAGGACCGGAGCGCCGTGGGGCGCGTTAGGGCATCCAACATCATTCTGCTGGATAACGGGCAGCTGTTCCGGGAGGACATTCCCATCAACCAGCTCCTTGGCACGGCGGACGCCCTTGTCAGCGACTATTCCTCCGCCGCGGTCGACTTCCTGCTGCTGGACCGGCCCATTGCCTTCCTGCTGCCGGACGTGGAGGAATACGGCGCGAACCGGGGGTTTGTGTTTGAGTCCATCCGGGATTGGCTTCCGGGGGTGGAGGTGGATTCCTTCGCCGGATTTCTTGCTTTTATCCAGGAGATCGCCGCGGGAACGGATTCCTCCGGCAATAAACGCGGGGAGCTGCGGAAACGGATGCACGCGTTCCAGGATAATCAGAGCTGTAGCCGTATTTTACGGGCCTTGGGCATAGAAGAGGGGGAAAAAAGGGATGGATTTTGAGTTAACAGCGTCGATGATGTGCGCGAACTACGGGAATCTGGAAGAAGAGGTGCGGGCGCTGGAGGCGGGCGGAATCGACTCCTTCCATATAGACATTATGGACGGACGGTTCGTACCGAACTTCGCCATGTCACTCAACGACATGCGCTACATAGCGGGCGCGGCCTCCAAACCCCTGGACGTGCACCTGATGATCGAGCGTCCGAACAACCGGATTGATCTGTTCCTGAGCGCGCTGAGGAAGGGGGATTCGGTATATATTCATCCGGAGGCGGAGTACCACCCCTCTACCACCCTGCAAAAAATTATCGACGCGGGGATGATTCCCGGCATTGCCATCAATCCAGGCACGTCGGTGGAAACGGTGATGGAGATGCTGCGGATTGTGCAAAAGGTGCTGGTGATGTCGGTAAATCCCGGCAACGCGGGACAGATGTACCTGCCTTACGTGGGGAAGAAAATCACGAAGCTGCTGTCTATGAAGGACGACATGGCCTTTGAGCTGTATTGGGACGGGGCGTGCAGCGCGGACAAGATACTGGAATACGCGCCGAAGGGGGTCAGGGGCTTTGTGCTGGGCACAACGCTGCTCTTTGGCCGGGGAACGCCCTATGGCGAGACGCTGGAGAACGTCCGGGCGCTGCGGTTTTAGGAGTATAGGCGGATGAATATTGCACTGTTTCTATCCGGCGGCGCTGGGACAAGAGTGGGGGCGGAGGTTCCTAAGCAGTACATAGAGGCGGGCGGGCGGCCTGTTTTTTCCTACAGCCTCCGCCAGCTGGCCTGCCACAGTCTGATTGATGCGGTCCAGGTCGTGGCGGCGCCCATGTGGCGGAGGCGTATCACCGGCCGGCTGCGTGAGGACGACCCGGAAAGGAAATTTCGCGGCTTCTCCGCACCTGGAGAAAACCGGCAGCTCTCCATTCTGCGCGGCCTGGAGGATATCCTTCTGTACGCCTCACCCGGAGACTATGTGCTCATTCATGACGCGGCCAGACCGGCGCTTTCCGGGGCGCTTGTTACGGCGTGTCTGGAGGCGGCCGCGGGACATGACGGCGCGGTCCCCGCGCTGCCTATGAGGGACACCGTTTATGCCAGCGCGGACGGGAACAGGATTACAGGACTGCTCCAGCGCCGCGAAATCTTTGCCGGACAGGCGCCGGAGGCGTTCCGCCTGGGGAAGTACTGCGAGGCGAACCGCAGGCTTCTGCCGGAGCGCATCCTGCAAATCAGCGGGAGCGCGGAACCGGCTGTTCTCGCTGGCTTGGACATTGTTTTAATTCCAGGGCATGAGGCCAATTTCAAGATTACCACCAAGGCGGACCTGGTGCGCTTCCAGGAGCTTGTGGAGAGAGGGACGGCAGATGAGGGCGTGGGTTTTATATGGCGCGAATGATCTCAGGCTGGAGGAGGTTCCAACGCCGGTGCCACGGCCGGGAGAGGTGCTGGTGTCCGTGAAAGCGGCGGGAATCTGCGGCTCCGATATTCCCAGAATCTACCGCACCGGGGCGCACGTGCACCCCTTGATTCCGGGCCATGAGTTCTCCGGTGTGGTGGCGGAGGTTGGCCCGGAAACGGACAAGAACTGGCTGGGCAAGCGGGTGGGTATCTTTCCCCTGATTCCCTGCGGAGCCTGCGGGCCGTGCCGCGGCAGCCTGTACGAATTGTGCAGAGACTACAGCTATCTCGGGTCCAGGCAGAACGGCGGCTTCGCGGAATATGCGGCGGTTCCGGCGGAGAATTTGCTGGAGCTGCCGGAGGCTGTGTCCTTCGAGGCGGCGGCGATGCTGGAGCCCATGGCGGTGGCGGTCCACGCCCTGCGCCGGCTGGGTCCGGGGCCCGGGGAGACTGTGGCCGTCTGCGGCTTGGGGACCATTGGCCTGCTGCTCGTCATGGTTTTACTGGAGGCCGGTATAAAAAACATTCTGGCGGTGGGGAACAAGGACTTCCAGAGACAGGCGCTGTCAAAGCTGGGCATTGCGGGCGGCTGCTTCTGCAGCAGCCGGGACCAGGACGCCGCCGCCTGGCTCCTGGAGCGCTCAGGCGGCAGGGGGGTGGACGCCTTTTTTGAGTGCGCGGGAAAGAACGACGCCCTGAACCTGGCGCTCCGCTGCGCCGCCCCTGGAGGAAAAATCTGCCTCCTGGGAAATCCGGACGCTGATTTGTCACTGGAAAAAAACCTATATTGGAAAATCCTGCGCAATCAGCTCACCGTTATTGGCACCTGGAATTCTGGTTTTTCGCACTGCCCAGATGATGACTGGCACTATGTTCTCGACCTTTTGTCCTCCGGTCGCGCTCACCCGGCGGCACTTATTTCCCACAGATTCTCTTTGGCGCAGATGCAGGATGGGCTGGACATTATGCGGAACAAAA
>CATIYU010000084.1 GCA_949739085.1 uncultured Eubacteriales bacterium
CACCTGGGTGACTTCATCGCCGACGACGGCGCCAGCGAGCCCAGCGAGGCCGCCAGCTTCACCCTCCTCAAGGAGCAGCTGGTGGATGTGCTGAGCACCCTGACCCCCCGGGAGGAGAAGGTACTCAAGCTGCGCTTCGGCATTGAGGACGGCCGCACCCGCACCCTGGAGGAGGTGGGCAAGGAGTTCAACGTCACCAGGGAGCGCATCCGGCAGATTGAAGCCAAGGCCCTGCGGAAGCTGCGCCACCCCAGCCGGAGCAAGAAGCTGAAGGACTTCCTGAATTAACCATGGATACGCGGATCATACGCGGGTATCTCCAGGACGCGGCGCTGCGCTGGTCCTTCAACGCCCTGGCGGGGGAGGTCTTCGGCCTGGACTTTGAGCCCTGGTACCAGAACGGCTGGTCCGGGGGATACTGCCCCTATGCGGCGGTCCGGGAGGGCCGGGTCCTCGCCAACGTGTCCGCCAACCGGATTGACTGTCTTCTGGACGGCCAGCCGCGCCGCTACGTCCAGCTGGGTACGGTGATGACCGGGGCGGCGCACCGGGGCCGGGGTCTCTGCCGTCAGCTGATGGAACGGGTGCTGGCGGACTGCGCCGGATGTGACGGCGTGTTCCTCTACGCCAACGGCAGCGTTCTGGATTTCTACCCCAAATTTGGGTTCCAGCCCGTGAAAGAGTACCGCTTTCAGGGAGCGTTCAAGGGAGCGGCCCGGGCCTCTGTCCGGCCTGTGCCCATGGCGTCTCCGGCGGATTGGCAGGCGTTTCTGGTGGAAAAAAACCGCCGGACCGGCCAGGGGCTTCTACAGCTGGATACGGACGGCATCCTCATGTTCCATCTGAGCCAGTACATGCGGGATGCTGTGTACTTTGTTCCGGATGCGGACGCCTACATAGTGGCGGAGCGGGAGGGCGGCACGCTGACGGTGTACGGCATGTTCGCCCCCAGCCCGGTTGCCCCCCTGGACCTCTGCCGGGCCTTTGGGCCGGAGGTGGAACGGGTATGCTTTGCTTTTACTCCGGCGGACCAAACCGGCCTGGAGCTCTATGAGCACCAGGAGGAGGACACCACCCTCTTTGTCCAGGGGGAACCCCTCTTCGGGGATATGGAGGCAATAAAGGGTTTTCCCGCCCTGGTTCACGCCTAGAGCCTTGAGAATGAATATAAAGACCCTAGCCGCCGGAGAGCCTGCTGCTTCCGGCGGCTGGGGTTTCTGCTGTTCTGCCAAGGCGGCTGGTTACCCGCCCAGATGGATCTGCCAGTCCTCCAGATGGTGGAAGGTGTTCCCAGGGGCTGGCGACAACCCCTCTACCACCCCGGGATGGGTGAGCACGGTGTAATTTTTGAAGCACACCGGCGCGATGGGAGCCTCCGTCAGGAGACGGGCCGCCAGCAGCCGGGCGTTGCCCTCCCGGTCTACACCGGAGGCAAAGCCCTGGAGCAGGGCATCTGTGGTCTCGTCTGCGTACCCGCCGTAGTTCAGCGCCCCGCCAGAAGCCAGCAGGTCCCGCACGTCCCAATCGGCAGTGAGCCGGACCTCACCGAAGTAGAGGTCAAAGTCCCCCGCCGTCAGAGCGGCCAGATACTCCTCCCAGGGCAGGGAGCGGACCTCTATCTTCCAGCCCCCAGCGGGGGAGAGGGTGTCCGCGATGAACCGGGCGCTGGTCAGCCGGAAGGCGTCCTCCTCATTCACCAGAAGGACAAGAGGCTCTTCTCCTTCCCCGGATTCCTCCTCCCCCTCAGGCGGCGCGGCCAGAGTAGCCAGGGCGGCCAGAGATTCGTCCCGGTTGTAGGGGACCTCCATTGCGGCGGGGTACAGGGGGGATAGGGGCGAAATGGGGAACTGGGCCGCAGTCCCTAGCCCCGCCATCTGGACTTCCGCTATGGTCTGCCGGGGGATGGCCCGGCTGAACGCCGAGCGGGCCTCCGCGCTGGCGAAGACTCCCCGGGCGGTGTTGAAGCCGAGAAATTGCAGCACGGTAGTAGGCCGGCTGGCGGTCTCGTACTGCCCGGCCACCGCCGTCAGGTCGTCAGTGGGGTCCACGGTCAGCAGCTCCGCCCGGCGGGAGGAGAAGAGGTACATGGCCGTGGCCCGGTCCTTGGCGTGGATCAGGGAAATTCGCTCCACCGGCAGCGCCTTCTGCTGCCACCAGTCCGGGTCTGCCGCCAGATACTCCTCCCCGTCCTCCGAGATAAAACGGTAGGGCCCCGTGCCCACCGGCGCGAGGCTGTCCGCAGTGCCGCTTTTGACAATGGGCACATCCAGCAGGGCGGGAAGCGCCCGGTTGGGCTCCAGCAGGGTGACGGCCACCTGACCGGCCCGGTTGGCGGCAACGGAGGCGATGTTTCTCAGGCGGTAGGCGTACCGTTCCGAGGCGGCGGCCCGCTGTAGGGTCTCCACCACGTCCCGGGCGGTGAGGGGTCCGCCGTCCTGGAACCGGGCGCCCTCCCGCAGCGTCAGCGTGCAGACGAGGCCGCTCTCGTCCCACTCCCAGTTTTCGCACAGCACCGGCTCCGGCTCAAAGGACGGGCTCAGCCGGAATAGGGGCTCGTACAGCAGTGCCGCCACGTCCTGCTGGACCCCCTCCCCGCAGGTCACGGGGTCCAGGGTGTGGTCCTTGTGGTAGGCCATGGTGAAGGCGGCGGGCCGGTAGGGCGCGGGCTCCTCTTCCGGTTCCTCCTCCGGCTCCTCCTGCTGGTAGGCGTCCCAGTCCATCTCCTCCGGTCCGGTGTCCCGCAGGGCGGCGCACCCGGCCAGAAGCAGCGCCGCCAGCAGCACCGCCAGCAGCCGTCTCATGGACGGCCCCTCTCTGTTAGGCCCGCCAGCGCACACTGGAGACCCCGTTTGTCCCCCATCTTCCGGTGGCTCCAGTAGAGCTCCGGGTGACAGGCGGTGCAGAGGGGGCAGATGTCGATGTGCTCCGCCGTCACCCCCGCCTGCCGCAGCCGCCAAGCGTTGATGGCTTTCAAATCCAGGGTCCACTTCTCGCCTTTGGGGGTGATGTAGGGCTCTACACCGCCGCCAAAGGATCCCCGCATGGCCTCAGGCACGTCGTCCTGGGTCTCAAAGCAGCAGGGACCGATGCCCGCGCCGATGGCCACCCGGATGTCTTCTGGCTTTGCGCCGAAGAGCCGCCCCATCTCCTGGACGGTCTTGGCGGGCAGATCCAAAGCTGTGCCCCGCCAGCCGGCATGGACCGCGCCCAGGGAGCGGCTCTCCGGGTCCCACAGCAGCAGGATGATGCAGTCGGCGGAAAAAACCACCAGGTTCAGCCCCGGCTCGTTGGTTACCAGAGCGTCGGCAGTGTAGTCCGCAGGCATGGTGAAGCCCTTGCCCGCGTCGGCGGCGGTCACTGGGCGGACCGTGTCCCCGTGGACCTGCTGGGACAGCACCAGCTTAGCCGGGTCCGCCCCCAGGGCGGCGCAGAAGCGGCGGTAGTTCTCCCGGACCAGCTCCGGGCTGTCCGGCTCGCCGCCGCCGCTGCGGAGGTTCATGGATTCATGCGCTCCCCGGCTGACACCGCCCAGACGGGTGGAAAAGCCGTGGAGCAGGCCGGGGCCCTCCAAAAGGGAGGAGGTGTGGTAGAACACCCCCGTTTGGTCGTGAGAGAGAAAGGGCATGTATGGCCTCCTTTGCCATTACAAATTGTATTTGTTTTCATCCGGATTTCCGAGGTATTCCTCTTCCAGCAGGCCGTACCAGTAGAGGTCCCGCCATTGGCCCTCCCGGTCCAGACAGTGGCGGCGGAACACGCCCTCCCGCCGCAGCCCCAGTTTTTCCATCAGGGGCACACTGCGCGCTAGGTCCGCCGTCTCCGCCGAGACCTTGTGAGCCCCTTCCACCCGGAAGAGCCGGTCTATGAGGGCGCTTACCGCCTCGTAGGCGTACCCCCGCCGCCAGAAGGCCCGGTTGAAAATCCAGCCCAGCTCGTAGAGCCCTGGTCCGCCGGACTGGTTGCAGAGGAGGTAGCCGGTGAGCCGGTTTTCCTCCCGCAGAACGGCGGCGTAGGCCCCCGGCGGCGTGCGTTCCACGCAGAAGGTGCGGAGAAAGGCTCTGGCCTCCTCCTCGGTGTAGGAGGCCATGAACTCCATGGTCTCCGGGTCGCCCAGGATTTCCCACAGGGCGGGGAAGTCCTCCATAGTGAAGTTCCGGATGGCCAGGCGGGGCGTCTCTATACGCATAGCGGGCTCCTTTTTCCGGATATGGTCAGGCGGTCTGAGTCCCCCAGCGCTTGCAGTCCGCAGCAACCGCCAGGACCTCTTCCGCGCCGCAGTTGGCGGGCAGGGTGAAGCGCAGGCCGAAAGCGCTCTCGCCGGAGGCGGCGATCTGGCCGGGCAGCTCCTCCAGGGACAGGCCGGGGCCGTAGAGCGGGTCCAGGTAGTCCTCCACACCGCAGACCTCGAAGGGGCGGCCAACGGAGGCCCAGTCGAAGCCCAAGGCCTGCTCCCGGGCGAGGGTCCCCTCTACGAAAATGTGGTCCGGCTCCAGGCCGATCTCGCAGACGCCCTCTACAGTGAGGACGGGGATTGGGAAATATTCTAAATTGTATTCATCATTCCGCCGGGTGGAGTGGAAGGCGTGCCACTCCCACGTAACGGCAAAGCCCTCCTTCACAAGGCGGGTGCGCAGGGCCTTTACCTGCCGGTACAGCGGTTCATATATGCCGTTAAGGCTCTCCCAAGTATCCATTATTTACGCATCCCTTCCGCAGCAGTGCTTATATTTCTTCCCGCTGCCGCAGGGGCAGGGGTCGTTGCGGCCCACCTTCTGGACCCGGCGGGGCTGTTTTTTCACGGTGCCGTCGCCCCGGCCCTCGGTGATGCCGGTGGCCACCCGCTCCCGCTTCACCTCCTGATTCTGCCGCAGCCGCACGGAGAACAGCCGCCGGACCGTCTCCTCCTGGATGGCGGAGATCATCTCCTCAAACATATGCAGGCTCTCCTGCTTGTAGGCGTCCACAGGGTTGGTCTGGGCGTAGGCCCGCAGCCGGATGCCCTGGCGCAGGTCCTGCATGGCGTCGATGTGGTCCATCCAGTACTCGTCCACCACCCGCAGCATCACCACCCGCTCCAGCTCCCGCATGTCCACGGCGATGGCGCCAGACTCCTTGGCGGCGCTGATCTCCCGCTCTTTGGCGGTGTAGGTCTCCAGGGCCTTCTCTGTAAACCGCTCAACGAAGTCCGCCTCGCTGAAGCCGGCGGCCTCCTCCGGGGTAAATTTTATGCTGCTCTTGGGGAAGAAAGTCCCCTCCAGGGAGGCCAACATAGCCCGGCAGCCCTCGGCGTCCAGGCGCTTCTGCTCGCCAAAGGCGGCGTGTACGCTGCTGGAGACCAGGGAGGAGATCATACCGGTGATGAGGTCGTGGATGTCCATGCCGTCCAGGACCTGCTTGCGCTGGCCGTAGATGATCTCCCGCTGCTTGTTCATCACGTCGTCGTATTCCAGGGTGTTTTTCCGGGTCTGGAAGTTTCGGGACTCCACGCTGGTCTGGGCGTTCTCAATGGCCTTGGTGAGCATTCGGTTCTCAATAGGGGTGTCTTCGTCCACGTCCAGCCGGTCCATGAGGCCGGTGATGCGGTCCCCGCCGAAGAGGCGCATGAGGTCGTCGTCCAGACTCAGATAGAATTTCGTCTCGCCGGGGTCCCCCTGCCGTCCGGGGCGGCCGC
>CATIYU010000085.1 GCA_949739085.1 uncultured Eubacteriales bacterium
GCGACACGGCACCCACGGCGGTGAGGCTTCCCACCCGGGCCTCGCTGCCCATGCACTGCACCACGCCGGCCCGCTCGTAGAACTGGGCCAGCCGGGAGGCCAGGTACGCGGGGTAGCCCTCCTCGCCGGGCATCTCCTCCAGACGGCCGCTCATCTCGCGCAGGGCCTCAGCCCAACGGGAGGTGGAGTCGGCGATAACCGCCACAGCGTAGCCCATGTCGCGGAAGTACTCCGCGATGGTGATGCCGGTGTACACCGACGCCTCACGGGCCGCCACGGGCATGTCGGAGGTGTTGGCGATCAGCACGGTACGCTTCATGAGGGACTCGCCGGTCCGGGGGTCCACCAGTTCGGGGAACTCCCGCAGAACGTCGGTCATCTCGTTGCCGCGCTCGCCGCAGCCCACGTAGACCACGATATCCACGTCAGACCACTTAGCCAGCTGGTGCTGCACCACGGTCTTGCCGGAACCGAAGGGGCCCGGCACGGCGGCGGTACCGCCCTTGGCGATGGGGAACATGGTGTCAATAATCCGCTGGCCGGACTGGAGGGGGGCCACGGGATTGTACTTCTGCTTATAGGGACGGCCCACGCGGACGGGCCACTTCTGGGTCATGGTCAGCTCTACGGTCTCGCCCTTATCGGTCTTGACCTTGGCCACCACCTCGTCCACGATATAGCTGCCCGGCTTAATGACCCACTCCACCTTGCCGCTGATGCCGTTGGGCACCATAATCTTGTGGAGCACCACCTCCGTCTCGGGCACGGTGCCGATGACGTCGCCGCCGGTGACCTTGTCGCCCACCTTGGCCACGGGGGTGTAGGCCCACTTCTTCTCACGGTTGATGGCGGAGACCTCCACGCCGCGGGCCAGATTGGAGCCAATCTTCTTGACGATCTCCTCCAGCGGGCGCTGGATGCCGTCGTAGATATTCTCAATGATGCCCGGCCCCAGCTCCACGCTCAGCGGCGCGCCGGTGGTCTCCACCTTCGCGCCGGGGCCCAGGCCGCTGGTCTCCTCATAGACCTGGATGGAGGCCTGGTCGCCGGTCATCGTCAGGATTTCGCCGATCAGCCGCTGCTCGCCCACCCGGACCACGTCCTGCATGTTGGCGTCGCTCATGCCGTCGGCGACGACCAGCGGGCCGGAAACCTTGATGATCTTGCCTTGACTCATTCCTTCACTGCCTTCCTACGTTAGATTTCCGTTGGGGGACTGCGCTCAGCCCGCTGAGCGCCCAGAGGCTTGGCCCCATCCCCCCGTCATTACTATCAAAATCAGGTAAACGCCTTATCAGCCGATATCCGCGCCCACAGCCCGTTCAACGGCGCTCTGCAAAGCCTGTGCGCCGATACCGAGACTGCCGGTCTTGCCGGGAATCAGGATCACCGCCGGGGTAGTCTCGGTTTTGTAGCGGCCGATCTCCGCCGGAATCAGCTGCGCCATCTGCTCGGTGATGTAGATAATGGCGTACTGTTCCTCGTGGGCCAGCTTGTGCAGCGTATGCCGCGCCTCCTCAGCGCCCTCCACAAAGAAGGTGTCCAGCCCCAGGGCCTTGAAGCCCAGTACGCTGTCCCGGTCGCCCAGTACTGCGATCTTATACATGCCGGCTCCCTCCTTTCTTATACATACGCCTCGCGCAGGCGCTGGCGGATGGTGCCGCCATCAATGCCCGCCATGCGGCTGGACATGATAATGCGCACCGCCGTGAACTCGATTTCCTTCGCCGCAAGGAAGCTCACCACCGCTTCCACGCCGAAGGGCACGCTCTTGGCCTTGGCCGCCACGCTGGTGACCGCATCGTCGCAGGCCTTTTCAAATGCGGTCAAAGGGCCGCCCTGTGCCGCTGCCGCGCCCAGTTCCGCGGCAGTGCGCAGCTCCGTGGACCGGTACAGCTCCTCCAGGGAGCCGGCCAGCGCCGCGGCCTGGACGGTCTCCGGCTGAATCGTCCCGCCGGGGACCAGCACCTTTTTCATCAGGTCCGCGCCCTTTTTCATCCGCAGCGTGCGCACCGCGCCCCGCAGGTTGGCCGCGTCAATGGTCCCCTGGACGTACTCCACCAGGAAGCCGCTGCCGGTGTCCCGGGCGGCGGAGAGCATCTCCGCGTAGTAGGCCCGGTCCAGCACAAAGTCGCTGAGCTGGGGGTCGCCGGTGGCGCTGAGGGCCTCTCCAGCCTCCTCCGCCGCCCGGCGCAGGGCCTCCGGCAGCGCACCGTAGTCCCCTTCCGTCACCGCCCGCTGCATCACGGCGGCGGGAACGCGGCCCGCGTCCAGCAGCAGCCGCCCGCCGTCCAGCTTCATAGCCCGGGCCTTCAGGAGGGCCTTGAGGTTGTGGTAGTCGTATTTGACCTTGAACACATCCACCACCGCCTTGTCGGGCACGAACCGGTACAGGTCCTGAAACAACTTCTCCTGCTCCTGAGCCAGCGCCTGGCTGAGGGCCTGCTCCGTCACGCTGGGGAACTCGCCGTAGCCCATCTCTTGCAGGACTTTTGCCGCGTCCTCCGCTGTGGGAGCCTCAATCATGCGCTCCATCCTAGCGGCAGTGAGAAGGTCCCGCTCCCGGCTGTGCAGGTAGGTGGAAATAAAGAGGTAATCGGTATCCTTCAATTTCTTTGCCAAAGCCATCCTCCTTTCTTGCAGTTGCATTCATTGGATTGGCTTTGTATCAGCCGAACAGGATCTTGGCGATCTCCGCCGCCATATTCTCCCGCAGGACCCGCAGCTCCGTCTCGAAGGTGCAGTTGACCTCCACGCTGCCGTCCCGCAGAATCAGTCCGCCCTCCATCTCCCGGGTCTCGCCGGAGAGCTTCAGCTTACCGTTTTTGCGCATCTCGTTGGCCCGGCTCACCACCTGCTCGCCTACGCGGCTGCAGTCCTTGGCGCTGAGGAGGATCTCCTCTTTCCCGCTCTTGGAGGCCCGTACAGCCATCTTAGCCAGAAGCTCGGCGTACTCCCCGTCGGGCAGGGCGAGAATCTTCTTCTTGGCCCGGGCGAACGCCTCGTCCAGACACGCCTGCTTCGCCGCCAGCTGCCGCTGCTTGGCCTCCATACGGGCGGCGCTCTCCAGACGCTCCGCCTGGCGCTTGGCAGCTTCCCTGCCGGCCTCCGCGGCGGCCTTGGTCTCCGCCTCCGCCTTGGCCTGATAGCCGGAGCGCACAGCAGCGGCCTTCTCCTCCGCCTCGCGGAGGATGGCCTCTACCTCGGCCTTGGTGTCGGTCTCGATGCGCGCGGTAATTTTTTCAATTCCGTTCATATCGCATCCCCTTCCTAATTGGGATTACACGCTCAGGGAGAACAGCATAATCATGGAGCACAGCAGGGACAAAATGGCGTAGAACTCAACGATGCCGCAGAGGATGAGGCCCTTGGACCAGTCGTCGGGCTTCTTGGCCAGGATGTTGATGGAACCGGCGGCTACGCGGCCCTGGGCAATAGCGGAGAGCAGTCCGCCGAGGGCCATCGGCATGCAGGCGGCGAAGAACTGGCAGCCTACGGTGATGCTCATGCCGGAGGCGGCGGAGATGTTGCCCATGAAGCTCATACGGATGAGGGCCACAAAGAACACGGCCATGCCGTACAGGCCCTGGGTGCCGGGGAGCAACTGCAGAACCATGACCTTACCGGACTTGCTGGGATCCTGGCAGAGGAGGCCGGTGCCCGCCTCGCCGGCGATGCCGGTGCCCTTCGCGGAACCAACGCAGCTGAGGCCCACCGCCAGGCTTGCGCCCAGCAGGGCCATGGCGAGACCGCCGATATTTTCCAAAAACATAGTGATTTCCTCCTTATTTTTTGATAATGTCTACGTATTGGGTGTTAATATTCAAGGGACGGAAGGGCTTGCCGCCGTCCTCATAGAACCGGCCGAAGAACTCCAGGCACATAAGACGCATATCGTGAACATAGCAGCCCAGGATGTTCAGCGCGAAGTTCAGGGCGTTGCCGACAGCGGAAATGATGATAAAGGTGGGGATGAAGCCGGTCATAGCTCCCAGAGTATTGAACACCTGGGCGATGACCGCGCCCGCAAGCATCAGCGCCATCAGACGGGAGTAGGACAGGATATCGCTGAAATAGCCGGTGAGATTATTGTACAGAGAGCCGAAGATCCCCATCAGCTTGCCGAGGATCCCCTTCTTGCCGTAGCCCTGGGTCAGCAGCAGCACCACCAGAATGGCGATAACGCAGGGCATGACCTGCCCGGTCAGCGCGGCCACGCCGGCAAGGATGAACACCATAAACCAGGCGCCCTCGTTGCAGAGGGCCGCCATCGCCTCGCCCCGTTTGAACTGTTTGTACATGCTGATGCCCATGCCGGTGAAGATCTGCACCACGCCCAGCACCAGGGAGCCCACCATAACGCTCAGCGCGTCGTCTACAGGTGAGAAGAGGGCGGGCAGGGCAAAGGTGCTCTCGGGGTTGATGAGCTTTAAGAACTGGGGGATAAAGTCGCCAAAGAAGCCGCCGGTGACAGCGCCCCAGAGGAAAGTGCTGATGCCGCACAGGCCCATCAGGGGAATCATGTGGCGCATGGTGGCCCCGTTGGGCTTCGCTTTCTTCATGATGACCAGGGAGAGAATCATCATAATAAGTCCATAACCCATGTCCGCCAGCATCATGCCGTAGAACAGGATGAAGAAGGGGGCCATCAGCGGGTTGGGGTCGATGGTGCCGTAGGCGGGCAGGGCGTACATCTCGGTAACCATGTTCATGGGCCGGATGAGCTTGCTGTTGCGCAGCTCCACCGGCACGTCCGGATACTCCTCCTCCGCCGGCTCCGTCAGCTCATAGGCGCACTCGAAGCCGGACAGCGCCTGTTCCAGCTCGGGGATCTCCGGCACGGAGGCCCAGCCGTCCAGGAACAGGATAGACCCGCCGGTGAGCAGACGCTCCTTGGCGGACTCCGAGGCAAGCACCTGATTGACCCGGTCCAGCCCCGCCTTTAACTCGTCCTGCGTCCCACGGAAGGCGGCGATAGCGTCCATCTCTTTTTTGCGCTCCGTCTCGATCTCCCGAATCTCGCCGTCCAGCTGCCGGATGTTCTCCTGGGCCGTGCCGGTAAGGTCCTTGAGCTGAGCGAAGCTAAAGCCCCAGGCCCGCAGGGCGTCCAGGGCCTCCTGGCGGCAGTCCTTGTGGACCAGAATTTCCAGGTAGTGCAGGTCCCGGTCGCTGGAGAGCAGACGGACGCTGGCGGCCTTGGCGGCCTCCTCCACAGCGCCCGCCACAGCGTCGAAATCCGCTGTGCTGGGCACGGCACCTAGGAAAATGGCGGCGCATCTGGTCTCCTTTACCTCCAGCGGGATGTCGCAGGCGGTCCAGGGCGCCAGCGCCGCCTGGTCGGCCCGCACCCGGGTCTCCCGGGCGTTGAGCAGGCCGATGGCCTTGGCGTGGCCGTTGATTTTGGCCGCTTTCTCCAGGGCGGCTTCCCGGGCGGAGCCGTCCAGCAGTTCGGCCTCGCCCATCTGGGCTCTGGGCGCGAAAAGGCCCTTTTTCTGCGGCGCATACTGCCCCAGCACATCCAGGGCGTGCTGGAGCTCGGTCAGGCCGGTCCTGGCCTCCGCCAGGTTGGCGGCGTCCCTGTGCAGCAGGGCGGCGTAGGAGGCGTCGTCCAGATACTCCGTAGGCTCCCGGACCTCCACGCACCCTGCGTGCTGCAAGCTGGACAGCAGCGCGTCGCGGTCCTTGGCAAGGGCGATGAGCTTCAGCCGTTTCATTTTGACAATGGCCATATTTAAGTCTCTACCACCCTTCCTAAGATCGCCTGCGCGGCTTTGTCCATACGCTTGCTGGCGCTGGCCTTCAGCGCGTCGCAGTCTTTTGCCGCCTGAGCCAGGATCTCCTCCCGCCGCTTGGCCGCCCCCGCCTCCGCCTCTTTCATGGCGGCGGCCGCGGCCCCGGCGGACTTCTCCTTGCCCTGCTCCAGCAGTGCGCGTCCTTCCCGCTCGGCGTCAGCGATGAGCTTTTGCGCTTTAGCCTTGGCGCCGGCCTTGGCCTGCTCCATGGAGTCCTCCACCGCGCGGATTTTTGTTATGGCTTCCAGTGACATTCCCTCACCCCTTTTCGATCGGTTTTACAGGAAAC
>CATIYU010000086.1 GCA_949739085.1 uncultured Eubacteriales bacterium
CGGGACCTGGACAACCCCCCGGATTCCGTCTTCTGTGCCCACGGGGCGGGCTTTACCGTGAAGTGGGACCAGGTCCCCTCCTACGCCCACCTCTCCAGCGGCCTGCGCCTAGATGCGCCGGAGCCGGACGCCATCCCGCCGCCGGAGGCGGCCCCCCGCCCGGCGGTTCCATACCCCAGCTCCCGGGAGGAGGAGGCCGCGCTCCAGGCCATCTACGAGAGAACCTACGGGAAGGTGCGGGAGCGGCGGTTTCAGCCCACCCCCCGGCCCCAGCGGACGGAGCAGGCGGTCCGGACCGTCCCGCCCCGGGCTGTGGGACCGGAGTACCTGTTGGTGGACGGCTACAACATTATATTTGCCTGGGACGAGCTTAAATCCCTGGCCCGGGAAAATCTGGAGGGGGCGCGCTGCCAGCTCATGGACCTGTTGTGCAATTACCAAGGGTTTAAAAAGAATGTTATTATACTGGTTTTTGACGCCTACAAGGTCAAAAACAACCCTGGCTCTGTGGAGCGCTATCGCAACATCCACGTGGTCTACACCAAGGAGGCCGAGACGGCGGACGCCTACATTGAGCGGGCCACCTACGAGATCGCCCGGGACCACCGGGTCCGGGTGGCCACCTCCGACGGCCTGGAGCAGCTCATTATCCTGGGCCACGGCGCGGTACGGGTCTCCGCCAGAGAGTTCCGCCAGGAGGTGGAGGCTACCGAGGGGCTGATCTCCCAGATCATGGAGCGCAACAATCTGGGCAGCAAGTCCTTCCGCCAGGTGCGGCATAACCTCAAGGGCCAGTAGAGGGGCCTGGATTTTTTGGAAATCCGTCCAGGCCCCCTTGTTTTTCCAGGGAAAAAACAGTATACTTGTCTTAGGTACAGAGGGCTGCTCCGCCTGCGGCTGCGCCCACGCCAGCAAGAAAAGGAGGCGATCTCTATGGCAGTAATCAAGGAACCCTTTGGAGCGGTCCGGGACGGCAGGACCGTAGAAAAATATATTCTGCGCTGCGGAAGCCTGGAGGCCGAGGTCCTCACTTACGGCGGGGTCCTCCGGGCCCTGCGGGTCCCGGACCGGAACCATGAGAGCGTGGACGTGGTCCTGGGCTTTGACGCCATCGCCGGGTACGAGGAGGACGGCAACTACCTGGGCGCGGTCCTGGGCCGCTACGCCAACCGCATCGACCACGCCCGCTGCCTCATCGACGGAAGAACCGTCCCCCTGGAGGCCAACGAGGGCGTCAAGCAGCTCCACGGGGGCCGGGACGGCTTCAGCAGGAAAATTTTTGAGGCCCGGCAGTCCGGCGCGTCCGCCGTCACCCTCTCCTGCTTCTCCCCGGACGGGGAGAACGGCTTCCCTGGAGATTTGGAGGCCAGCGTCACCTACGCCCTCAACGAAAACGGCCTCACCATCCACTACGAGGCCGCCAGCACCAAGCCCACCTACTGCAACCTCTCCAACCACGCCTATTTCAACCTCAACGGCGGCGGCAGCGCCATGAACCACCTCCTCTGGCTCTCCGCCAGCCGCTACACCCCCGTGGGGCCCGACAGTATCCCCATCGCCATGAGCAGGCCCGTGGCCGGGACGCCCTTTGACTTCACTGCGGAAAAAACCGTGGGCCGGGATATCACCGCCGACGACCAGCAGCTGCGCAATACCGGCGGCTACGACCACAATTTCGTCCTGGACCCCGCCCAGGGGCTCCGGCGGGCCGCCCGGCTCACCGGCGACCGCACCGGCGTTGTCCTGGAGGTCTGGACCAACAAGCCCGGGGTTCACCTCTACACCGCCAACGGCCTCAGCACCGGCCAGGGCAAGGGCGGCGTGCCCTGCCGCCCCCGGCAGGCGGTGTGCCTGGAGACCCAGTTTTTCCCCGACAGTCCCAACCATCCCGAGTGGGGGGACATCCTCCTCCGGCCCGGCGGACGCTACGACTACACCACGGAGTTCCGGTTTGTACATATTTAAAGACAGGAAAAATTTTTCAAAACCGGGAACCCGCTCCGCCCCGCCTGCGTCTATTATAGCGAGACGGCGTGGAGAGAAGCTTAACCCAACCTTAAAGAATGATGCAAAAGCGATGCAGGTTTGAAACTTCTTTTTCACATTGGTCTGTTATGGTATCTCTGTAAATCATTTCACACTGGGGGCCGTGCCCCCCAAACCTGAAAACGGGAGGAAGGAAGATTTTATGAAACGGAAAACACGAAGCAGAATTTTGTCGTGGGTCCTGACCCTGGCTCTTGCGCTGTCGCTGGTTCCAACGGCGCTGGCGGCGAATAGCGGCCTGTCGCTTTCCTTGGGAGCGCCGAACTATACTGGAAAAACAGGGAATAGCTATCAATTTTCTATCACTTGCTTCGCAAATATCCTGGGTAATCAGGAGTGGGCAGCTAATGTGAAGAGCTACACGTATCACTTGAGTATTCCAAACTGCATTAATCAGGAGACCACCGTTACTGGGACCTCGCCCACTTTTAACGTCAGTACCATTCACGCAAAGTCCACACTTACTGTCACGGTAAGCGCCTGTGACAGCAGCGGGAACGTATTGGCAACCGCCAGCGATTCCGTGAACTTTGATTTCAGCCAGTACGATACTCCGGCTGTTTCCCGTGTGACCGTCTCGCCTGCAACGGCAAGCCTTACTTATGGCAGTGCGAACAGCTCCACCACGCTGAGAGCCTCCGTGCTGGACAGCAACGGGAATCTGGCATCCAACCAGCAGGTCATTTGGACTGTGGGAGGCGCTAACACTACAGCTGTTGTGTTGAACGAAAACAGGGATAACTCTGTTACCGTTACTGCGGCTGATGTAAGAACAGCTACTACCGTCCGGATTACGGCTACGTCTGTGGCAGACAGCACCAAGTCCGGCTATGCGGATATTACCGTTTACCCTGCCGCTGTCGTTGGCGGGCAGATTTCCCCCATCACCCCTGTCAGCGTGGCGGTGGGCAGGGCCCAGAACATGCCTGTAACCCTGACGGGCCTGACGGTGGGCCAGCGCTATACAGTGACTGCGGCCCCTGCCGGGAACTACGGCTCCTACTTTACGGTTGCCGCTCAGGGCGGCGGCTCCAGCGCGTCCTTTACTGCCGCCCGTACAACAGAGACGGTCTATTTCAGCGTCACGGGCCGGGCGGCGCTTCTGAACGCCGGTCAGGTGAACGTGCAGCTGTTTGCCGGGAATGACTTAACGCCTCTGGATACCGAGCAGGGCGCTGTCACCGTCACCAGCGGAACCGCGAGCATCGTCCTCGCCCCCTCCAGCCTCACCAATCTCCCGATTGGCCAGTACCAGCAGGTAACCGCCACGGCCTCCGCCGCGCCTGCGGGGTCCTATATCCGCTGGTCCTCCAATGATACGCGGATTGCCGCCGTGCATAACGCTAACAACAATCAGGTCATTACCTATCTGGATGACAACCGGCGCTGTAATGTGAATATCACCGGCATCGCCGCGGGCGATACGAAAATTACCGCCACGCTCTACACCCGGGACAATCAGCTTCTGGGTACCGCTGAGCTCCCGGTGCGCGTGGGCACTGCCGGTCTCGTGGACCTGCAAATCACCCCCAACACCGGTACGCCCGACACCCGGTCCATCGTCTACCTGAACAACTACAGCTCCACGGCCAACGGCTACTACGCCAACTTTAACGTTACCCCCTATGTGGGCGGGAAGGTTGCGAATGTGGCGAACGGCTACAGCGTTGTTTACACCTGGACCCTGGACAACACCGTGCTGCAAAACGTGACGGGGAATACCTACACGCTCTACGCCAACCAGCTGACCACCAGCGCGAACCACAGGCTGAGATGTACGGTGGACGTGTATCCGCTCAACGCGGTTAGCGCGGCCAACCGTGTGGGTACGGACTACCTGGAGTGGACGGTAAGCTCTACCGCGTACTCCCAGATCAACGTCTCCGCCACGGTGTACAGCTCCGAGACCTACGGCCTGGACGAGGCGGACCTGGACAGCACCCGCTCTGTGGTGGACAAGATCGCCTCCCAGATTGCCAACGGATACTACCTGTACTCCGTCTCCTTCTCCAATGTCACCGACACCCGGGGCAGCCTCAACGCCAGCCGGGGCGTGGACTACTATGTAAATAACAGCGCCGCTGGCAGAAACTACCTCTCCAGCGTCACCTTCACCCCCAACGCGGCCACCGGGACGGCAGTCTTTAACTTCACTGCCGTGGCCTACCCCAATAACTCCTACAACCCCGCTGGCAGCGCCCGGACCTACTCCGGCACCCTGACCTTCACCATTAAGGAGGGGAGCTCCGGGACCAGCATCACCTACTCAGATAAGGCTGGTAACAGCGTGGCTTTCAACGCCCGGGACTTCCAGAACTGGTGGAGCGGCCTCTATTCCAGGGGATCTCTGAACTACGTGACTTTTACGAATGTCTCCGGCGGCGGCGCCCTGTACCACAATTATACCAATTCCAACAGCACGAATGTGGTCTCCCGCGGCACCAATTGCTACGCCAGCCCCTCCGGCAGCCAGGTGGGCATTAACGCCCTGACCTTCGTGCCCTCCGGCAATAGCAGCAACACCGTGACCATCCGGTTCACCGCCTCCGGCACCACCGGTACAAACAGCGGTACCACGACCCGCACCGGCACGGTGACCATCCTGTACGTGAAGGGCGACGTGAAGCTGGAGTACACCACCGGGGCGAACGGCACCGTGACGCTGAAATCCAGCGACTTCACCGACGCCTACAAGAGCGCCGTAGGGACCACGTCCTCCAACTTGACCTTCCAGTTCAAGAACGTGCCCGCCAACGGCACCCTCACCTACAAGAGCGGCAACAGCACCACCACCCTTACCAACGCCAACATTGGTTCCCAGACCTTCACCACTACCACCATCGGCAACGTGACCTACACGGCGAAGAGCAATACCACCTCCGCCACCGATACGGTGGAGTTCGTCTGCTACAGCGGCGGCGTCGCCCGTTTTGTGGGCACCATCACCTTTAACGCCAAGCCCACCGTGGTGGAGAACCTGGTGGTCCGCTACGACTGCACCAGCACCGGCGGCGTGACCCTGGACCCCATCAAGTTCTGGAACAGCGCGGCTGCGGTGATGAACAGCCAGTATGTCACCCTTGGCGTGCCCAACAGTGGCGGGCTGTACCTCAACGGCGCGGCCATGGGGGCTAACACCAAGCTCAGTTTCCTCAACAACACCGGTTATCAGACCTTTAATGGCGTGACCTACCGGCCCGCCAGCGGCGCGACCACCGGCACGGTCAGCTTCCCCTTCCAGGCTTACGACAGCACTGGCGCACTGGTGGCTACCGGCACCGTGCAGATCACCCTGAACCTGCCCGCTCAGCCCACCATCCCTACCACGCCGGATCAGGTGATTCCCAATGTGAACCTGAAGGACGTGCCCGCCAACAGCTGGTACGCCCAGTACGTCAATCCGCTGATCAACGCCGGTATCATCGGCGGTTTTGGTGACAACACCTTCCGTCCCAACGATGACGTTACCTACGGTCAGGCTCTGGCCCTCATCATGCGGGCTGTGGGCATCAAGGTCCAGCAGGGCACCGGCTCCACCTGGGCCATGCCCTACCTGGTAGAGGCTGCCAGCCGCGGCCTTCTGCCCAACGTGCCCTACGGCCTCAACGACGCCGTTGACCGCAATGCCATCGCCTACATCACCGCCAAGGCCATGAACCTTGCGCCGGTGACCGACACCTCCAACAGCCCCTTCCCCGACAGCCGCGACCCCTACGTCCTGGCGCTCTACAACGCCAAGATTATTGCCGGCAGCGACAAGGGCTTTGAGGGGAGCAAGTCCCTGTCCCGGGCAGAGATTTCCGCCATCATCTGGCGTATCTATGCCGCTCAGGGTACAACGCCTGGCCAGAATCCCGGACAGACCACCGGCGGTCAGGGCAACGACTCTGATTCCGACGACCGCGAGCCCGACCGGGACGCCCCTTTCGGCTTTTAACGGGCCCGGCATGAAAATGAAATAGCGCAATCAGGAACGGGCGGCGCCAGCAGCGCCGCCCGTTTGCCGCACCCGGGGGACAAGACCGCATATTTAACGAAAACTTCATCAATTAATCAAAAAATCTGATATAATAGTTTTATTTGAGATATCATCCGGCAAAATCAAACAGTTAATGGGGTGAAAAAATGAGCGGCTTTGTCCGGTTCGACCACGTGAAAAAAACCTACCGCATGGGCGAGGTGGAAATCCACGCCCTGCGGGACGCAACCTTCTCTGTGGAGAGGGGGGAACTGTGCGTCATCGTCGGCCCCAGCGGCGCAGGAAAAACAACCCTTCTCAATATTCTCGGCGGAATGGACACCCTCACCGGCGGAAAGGTTCTTTTGGGCGGCGAGGAGATCTCCTCCTACAACGCCCAGCAGCTGACCGCCTACCGCCGCCATGACATCGGCTTTGTCTTTCAGTTTTACAATCTGGTGCCCAATCTCACGGCCCTGGAGAACGTGGAGCTTGCGGCCCAAATCTGCCGGGAGCCTCTGGACGCCGCCAGCGTGCTGCGCTCTGTGGGGCTGGAGCACCGCCTAGCCAATTTTCCCGCCCAGCTCTCCGGCGGCGAGCAGCAGCGGGTAGCTATCGCCAGGGCTATTGCCAAAAACCCCAAGCTCATGCTCTGTGACGAGCCCACCGGCGCGCTGGACTACACCACCGGCAAGGCCATTCTCAAGCTGCTCCAGGACATGAGCCGGAAAAACGGCATGACAGTGGTCATCATCACTCACAACAGCGCCCTCACCGCCATGGCCGACCGGGTGATTCAGGTGAAAAACGGAGCAGTCACCAGCGAGGAGGTCAACGCCTCCCCCGTCCCTGTGGAGGACATCGAATGGTAAGAACGCTTCTGAAAACCTCCCTGAGGGAGATTCGCCAGAGCCTAGGCCGCTATCTGGCCATTCTGGCCATTGTGGGGCTGGGCGTGGGCTTTTTCGCGGGCCTGCGCACCTGTCAGCCCTCCATGGTCAAAACCGGCGTAGATTATTACGAGAAATACAATATGTTCGACTTTAGGCTCCTCTCCACGCTGGGGTTTACGGAGGAGGACGTGGCCTCCTTTGCCAGTCTGGAGGGGATCTCCGCCGCCCGGGGCGCGGTGTACACGGATTTCCTCGCGGAGATGCCAAGCGGTGATGAGGCCGTTCTGATGGCCCATTCCCTGACCGAAGACATCAACCTGCCCAACTTGACCGCCGGACGGATGCCTCAATCCCCCAACGAGTGCCTGGCCGACGCCATGCGCTTCCGGGAGGAGGACCTCGGGCGCACGCTCACCGTGGCGGAGAGCAATGAGGAGGGGACAAGGGAACTGCTCCACTGCGGCAGCTACACCATTGTGGGCCTGTGCCGGTCCCCCTACTACCTGAACAATGAGCGTGGCACCAGCTCTCTGGGCAGCGGCAGTGTGTTGGGCTTCGTGTATATCCCCCAGGAGGGCTTTGACTTCGACGCCTATTACGAGGTGTACCTCTCCCTGGAGGACCCGGCGGACGCCTACTCCCCGGCCTACAAGGACCAGGTGGAGGCCCTGAACCCCGCCGTGGAGGAGGAGACCAGCGTCCGGGCGGCGCTGCGCTATGACACCCTCTACAGCGACGCCATGGCGGAGCTCCAAGATGCCGAAGAGGAGGTGGCCGATGGCTGGGACGTCTACCGCGCAGAGCGGGCGGACGTGGACGCGGAGCTCCAGGACGCCTACCGGGAGCTGACGGACGGCGAGGCGGACTACCAACAGGGCGAAGCGGACTACCGGCAGGGACTGCGGGACTACGAGGACGGCCTCCGCCAGTATGAGGAAGGCCTGTTGGAGCTGACGGACGCGAAAGCGGAGCTGGACAGCGCTGGGGCGGAACTGGCGGACGTGAAAGCGGAGCTGGACGGCGCCGCAGCGAAGTTCGCCCAGGCCAAGGAAGAGCTGGACAGCGTTGGGGCGGAGTTAGCGGACGCGAAAGCGGAGCTGGACAGTGCGGCGGCGGAGCTCTCTGGCGTCCGGCAGGGGTTGGATGCCGCCAAAGCGGAATTGGACCAGGGCGAGGCGGACTACCGCGCGGGGTACCAGGAGCTGGAGGCCACGGCGGCGGGAATGGGGCTCTCCATTGAGCAGCTTACCGCCCTCTCCCCTGAGGCCGCAGCGGCTTGGGAACAGCTGGAAGCGGCGAAAGTCCAGCTGGACCAGGGTCAGGCCCGGTACAAGGCGGGCCTGGCGGCATACCGGCAGGGCGAGACGGACTACCAGCGCGGCCTGGAGCAGTACAACGAGGGCTATGCGGCGTACCAGCAGGGGCTGGATGAATATAACGGGAACTGGGCGGACTACCAGCGCGGCTTGGAGCAGTACAGCAGCGGCTGGGCGGACTACCAGCAGGGCCTGGCGGAATATGAGGCCGGAGAGGCGGAGCTTGCGGAGGCTAAGGCGGAGCTGGACGCCGCCAAAACAGACCTGGACCGGGTCCCCGCAGAGCTGGCGGACGCCCGGCGGGAGCTGGACAGCGGCTGGGCAGACTACAACGATGGCCGTGCCGAGGCGGACAGGGAGTTCGCGGACGCGGAACAGGAGCTCACGGACGCGGAAGGGGAGCTGGCGGACGCCCGGCGGGATTTGACGAACCTGAAGCGGCCCACCACCTATGTCCTCACCCGGGAGGAGAACACCGGCTACGCCTGCTTTGACAATGACACCTCCATTATCGCGGCTATTTCGGTGGTATTCCCGGCCTTCTTCTTTCTGGTGGCGGCGCTGGTGTGCATGACCACCATGACCCGCATGGTGGATGAACAGCGCACCCAGATCGGCATACTCAAGGCACTGGGCTACGGCAGGCGGCAGATTATGGGCAAATACCTTTTTTACTCCGGCAGCGCCGCCCTCATAGGCAGCGCCTTGGGCTACTCCCTGGGGTCCACTGGCCTGCCGCTCATTATCTGGGAGATTTACGGCATTATCTACGGCTTTGCGCCTCTGGAGCACACGGTCCTCCCGGGGCTGGCGGCGGTGTCCTTCGCGGCGGCGCTGCTGTGTTCTATGGGGGCTACATGGCTCTCCTGCCGGGTGGAGCTGGCCAAGGAGGCTGCCGGATTGCTGCGGCCCAAGGCGCCCCGGGCTGGCCGCCGGGTGTTTCTGGAGTATATCCCTCCCCTGTGGCGGCGGCTGAGCTTTCTCTATAAGGTCTCTGTCCGGAACGTGCTGCGCTACCGGAGCCGCCTGATTATGATGGTCCTGGGCATCGGCGGGTGTACCGCTCTGCTGTGTACCGGCTTCGGTATTCGGGACTCCATCGGCCATGTGGCGGACGACCAGTTCGGCGAGATCACCCTCTATGACTACGCGGTGAATTTCCAGGAGGAGCAGACTCGGGAGACGGCCTCCGCCTATTTGGAGCGGTGCGGCTGGGAGCCGGGGGCGGGCCTGCTGGTCCACAGCGGCAGTGTGGACGTGCTGGCGGCCGGGGGCAGCAGGTCTGTATACCGGATTATCTCATCCACCGGCAGCCTGGAGGGTTACCTGGACCTCCACAGCGGCAAAATATCCGTTCCATATCCTGGCCCCGGGGAGGTGGTGCTCAATACCGGCCTGGCGGAGAAGCTGGGCGTATCAGTGGGCGACAGCGTCCAGCTGCGGGACAGCGAGCTGGGTACGCTGGAGGCCACGGTCTCCGGCATTTCCGACAACTACGTCTTTCACTACGCCTACGTCTCGGCGGAGACCTACCAGCAGCAGCTGGGCCGGGTTCCGGAGTATAATACCCTGTACCTCCACAGCCAGGAGGGGACGGACCCCTACGCGGAGGGCGCGGCCCTGCTGGAGGATCAGGACGCGGGCAGCGTCACCGTGATCCAGTCCAGCAGGGAACAGATCAACAATATGCTCTCCCGGCTGGATTACGTGGTGGTAGTGGTGGTGGCCTGCGCGGCGGCGCTGGCGTTTATCGTGCTCTTCAATCTAACCAACATCAACATCACCGAGCGCATCCGGGAGATTGCCACCATCAAGGTTCTGGGCTTCTACCAGGGCGAGGTAGCCAGTTATGTATTCCGGGAGATTATCATCTTGTCCGTGCTAGGAAGTCTGGCGGGACTGCTGATGGGGAAGGCTCTCCACGCCTACGTCATGGCACAGGTGCAGATTGATTCCATGTTCTTCGCCTGCCGGATCTCTCCCCTCAGCTATGCCCTCTCCTTCCTCATGACTATGCTGTTCTCCTTCTGCATCTCTCTGGGAATGCGGCCCCGGCTGCGGCGGATTGATATGGCGGAATCTCTGAAATCCATCGAGTAGCGGCGGCCCCCAGAACCGTCCCGGAGCGCTTCCGCCGCTCCGGGGCGGGAAAATTTATGCCAATTTATCCCTATGCTTTTGACAGGATGTGTGTTACAATGGTGCCCAAGCAGTTAAAATAGAAAGAGTGGAGAGCCTGATATGACAATCCAATCCGAGTATTTTTTCCCATCCAGCGACGGGAAAACCCTCATCCACGTCAACCAGTGGACCCCGGTCGGGCGGGAGGTCCTGGGGGTGGTGCAGATCGCCCACGGCGTGGCGGAGTACGGCCGGCGCTACGAGCCCTTTGCCAGGTACCTCTGCGCCCATGGCTTCGCGGTGGTTGCCAACGACCATCTGGGCCACGGCCAGTCGCTCATTGAGGGGGCCCCCATGGTCTATTTCGGGGAGGCGGACGGCTGGCGGCATGTGGTGGACGACATAGAGGAGCTGCGCCGCCGCACGGCCAAGGTCTTCCCTGGCAGGTCCTATTTCCTCTTCGGCCACTCCATGGGTTCCTTCCTCTCCCGCACCCATCTCATCCGCTACCCGGGCCGCCTGACCGGCTGCGTCCTCTGCGGCACCGGCCACCAGTCCCCCGCCGTTATTGCCGGCGGCAAATTGGTGGCGGACCGCGAAATCCGGCGGCTGGGCAAAAAAGCCTTTAGCGTCCGGGCGGACGCCCTGGCTTTTGGCGCATACAACAAGCATTTCTCCCCCGTCCGTACCAAGGTGGACTGGATCTCCGCCAGCGAGGCCAATGTGGATGCCTACATCGCGGACCCTCTCTGCGGCGGAAACGCCACCCTGGGCCTCTTCCGGGACATGCTGGACGGGCTGGGCTTTCTCACAAAGCAGTCCAATATCAACCGGATGGACAAGGAGCTGCCGGTGTTTTTCATCGCCGGGGATCAGGACCCGGTGGGGGATCTGGGCCGGGGCGTCCGGAAGGCGTATGAATGCTTCCAAAAGGCGGGCCTGAGGGATGTGAGCATCAAGCTCTACCACGGCCTGCGCCACGAGATTCTTAACGAGGCCACCCGGCAGTACGTCTATCAGGACGTGCTGGACTGGCTCACGGCCCGGCTCTGAGCCAGCGCCGCGCCGATGGCCAGCAGCTCCGTGTCGTGGTAGCGCAGCAGCAGCGCGCCGGAGAGCACGCAGTCTGCCGCCAGGACCACCCACAGGACAAATACCAGATCCGGCGCCGTCCGCTCCGCCAGAGCCTCCACCCCCGGCTGTACCCAGCGCACCGCCAGGGCGGACAACGCGCCCCAGATGAGGGAGAACAGCGGGCAGACCCGCCCCTGGATGTGGCCCGGCAGCTGCCGGTAGTCCCAGAACCACACGCCCAGCGCCTTGTCGTAAAAGAGGTGGACCAGATACTCCGCCAGGGTGCAGATGAGGCCGCCCGTCAGGGCCAGGGACCAGAAGCCGCCTGCCGGGGCCAGGGCCAGCACCGCCGTCATGGCCAGGCCGTAGACCGGGCACAGGGGCAGCAGCAGAAAGCACTTGCGCACCTGGCGGTCCGAGTGGATGGCCCGGGCAAAGAGCTTTTCCAGCACATAGCCCGCGAAGCTGTAGAACAGAAAATACTGAAACCAATGGGACATGAAGACGCTCCTTTTTTCTCTGAATGGAGGTAGCATCTCCGTCCCGGCGGGGAATATACAGGAGGTAATTGCCATGCCGGATACCTGGGAAGCTCTGAAACGGGAGTGCAGCGCGTGCCGCGAGTGTTCCCTGTGCCAGACCAGGCGCAACGTTGTGTTCGGAACGGGAAACCCCCAGGCGGAGGTACTGCTGGTGGGGGAGGGGCCGGGGGCCCACGAGGACGAGCAGGGCGTGCCCTTTGTGGGCAGGGCCGGGAAGCTGCTGGACGACATGCTGGCCATGATCGGCCTGGACCGGAGCAAGGTCTATATCGCCAATGTTGTCAAATGCCGCCCGCCGGAGAACCGGGACCCGCTGAATGTGGAGCAGGACGCCTGCATCGGCTATCTGCGCCGCCAGATGGCCCTGATGGAGCCGAAAATCGTGGTGAGTCTGGGGCGTATCGCGGCCATGCGGCTCATCAATCCCAAATTCCGCATTACCAAGGAGCACGGCGTCTGGTACGACATAGACGGAATGCGGATGATGGCCATGTACCACCCCTCCGCGCTGCTGCGGGACCCCGGCCGCCGCCCGGAGGCGTTTGACGATTTAAAGAGCCTCCAGCAGGAGATCCGGCGGGTATGCCAGCGCACCTCGACGGACTGGCGTGACCTGTAGCCGCTCCGCGATCACGCTCTGAAGAAAGGAACCTCTATGGAAACCATGATCCAAATTCTGGCCCGGGAACTAGAGCAGGCCGAACAGCATGTGGCGAATGTCATCGCCCTCCTGGACGAGGGCAATACCATCCCCTTTATCGCCCGGTACCGCAAGGAGCTCCACGGCTCCATGGACGACACCGCCCTGCGCACCCTGGAGGACCGCCTCCAGTACCTCCGCAATCTGGAGAAGCGCCGGGAGGAGGTGAAGAGCGCCATTGAGGGCCAGGGCAAGCTGACGGATGCGCTCTCCGAAGCCATTGATCGCGCCGCCACCCTGGCGGAGGTGGAGGACCTGTACCGGCCCTATAAGCAGAAGCGGCGCACCCGGGCCACTGTGGCCC
>CATIYU010000087.1 GCA_949739085.1 uncultured Eubacteriales bacterium
CGTCCGCCAGCAGCAGCTTGAGGAAGTCGCCCTGGGCGATCATGGCGATCTGGGTGAACTGCCGCCGGTCCAGCCCGATAATCCGGGTAATCTCGCTGTCCACCTCCCTGGTCTTGGTGACCAGGCGGCCGCCGGGCAGGTGCAGCTCCGCCTCCGCCCTCTGTAGGGTGGAGCCGCCGCCCCGCTTGGCGGGGCGGTCATACTCGGGATTCCGCCGGACGGTGTAGGTCTTGCCGCCGTAGGAGAACACCAGCTCCACCCAGGTGGGGACGTCCGGCGGGGCGTACTTGGAGCGGAGCATGGAGGCGTCCCGGTTCTCGCCGCTGGGCCTGCCGTAGAGGGCGTAGGTGATGGCGTCAAAAATGGTGGTTTTCCCCGCGCCGGTGTCCCCGGTGATGAGATAGATGCCCTGGGAGCCCAGCTCCTCCAGGTTGATGGCCTCCGTCCCCGCGTAGGGGCCAAAGGCGGACATGGTCAGTCGCAGCGGTCTCATGCTTCTTCCTCCCAGATTTTCTCCAGCAGTCCCTGGGCGAAGGCCCGCTGGGCCTCCCCCATGGGCTGGCCGTTCTGCTTCTCATAAAATTCCTCCAGCAGCTCCAGGGGGGAGCGCCGCCGGGGGTCCTCCGCCGCGTCCAGCGCGACACTGGCGCGGGTGCGCTTGTTGTCGTAGTCCAGCTTCAGAAGATAGGGGTAGAAGACCCGCAGCTTGTTCACCGCGCCGGGGACGTCGTCCTCGTCGGTGAGGGTGATGCGCACATAGCTGCCGGGATAGCTGGTCCCCTCGTAGAAGCCCCGGAAGGTGAGCTCCTCATACGTGCCCCGCAGCTCCACCAGGTCCCGCCGGGGAACCAGGGGCAGCGTGCGCAACGCCACGTCCCCCTTCTCCCCCAGCTCCACGATGGTGACGGACTTGTCCCGCCGGGCCTCGGAGAAGGAGTATTTGAGGGGACTGCCGCAGTAGCGCACCGTCTCCCGGCCCACCTGCTGGGGGACGTGGAGGTGGCCCAGGGCCACGTAGTCGAAGCCGCCGAAGACCGAGACGTCCACGTTGTCCGCACCGCCCACCGAGAGCTCCTCCGAGTCGCAGCGGGCCGCGCCGGTGACAAACTGGTGGGTGACCAGCACGTTCCGCTGGGCCGGGTCCACCGCCATGGCCCCGATGGCCGCGGAGAGCGCGCCGGTATAGGAGCTGGCGTCCTGGCCGGGGAAGAAGCGGCGCACGTGTACGGGCTTCACAAAGGGCAGCAGGTAGATATTGACGGGGCCGAACTCGTCCGTCAGGGTCACCGGCTCCACCCTGCCGCTGTACGCCGGGGCGATGTGGACGCCGCTGCGCTCCATCAGCCGTCCGCCAAAGGCTAGCCGCTCGGGGGAGTCGTGGTTCCCGCTGATGAGAAAAACCGGGATATCCATCCTGGAAAGACGCACCAGGAAGTCGTCCAGAAGGTCCGCCGCCCCGGCGGATGGGACGCTCTTGTCATACACGTCCCCCGCGATCAGGACGCCGCCGGGCCGCTCCTCCCCGGCCAGCCGGAGAATTTCCGTCAGGATGTACTGCTGGTCCTCCAGCATGGAGAATTCATGAACCCGCTTGCCCAGGTGCAGGTCAGAGAGATGCATCAGTTTCATTGCGCCGCGCCTCCTTTTCAGAACTAGTGCGGTCAGTTCAGAAACAGTATAGCAGGTTCGGAGCGGAAGGGCAAGAGACTCCGGGGGCGCGGAACGGACCGCTCCCGGATGGGACGCGCGGGCATAGGGAAACGGCAGGGCGCTTCGAGCGTCCTGCCGCTTCTTTATACAGTTTGCCGCCGGGTCAGTCCGCCCAGTGCACGAGGGACATCAGGTAGGAACCAGCGTCCTCCATGGTCAGCTGGCTGCTGTGGCCAATGGCGTTGATTACCGCGTACATGGCCACGGAGGGAACGTCCTCCATGTAGAGCTCCATCAGCTCCTTGTAGTATGCCTTGCGGGCCTCCTCGTCGCTGGTGCCGTTGCCCAGGGCAATGAGTTCGTCGGCCTTGGGGTTCACATAGCGGCCATAGTTGCCGGAGACGGGGATATTGGCGGAGTTCATGTACACGCCCACCGCCGCGCCGAAGTCAAAGGAGGTGTTGGACCAGCTGAAGGGGCAGATTTCCACATTGCCGTTGGTGCACTGGTCCAGGAACGCCGAGCGCTCCATGGTCTCCACCTTCGCGTCCAGGCCGATGGCGTTCAAAACGCCTTGCAGCCACACCGACATGGTGGCGAAGGGTTCCGTATTGTAGGACTTGATTGTGCAGGTCGCGCCGGTATTGCCGCACTCCTCCACAAGGGCCTTGGCCTTTTCCACATCGTATTCATAGGTGCGGGAGGGGACGAAGTCGGGGTTCGCGGTGACAACGCCGCCCAGGTCGCAGGGGTAGATCACCACCTGGCCCTGTCCGCTGCCGCAGACCTCCAGGGCCTCCTCCTTGTTGATGGCGTAGGCCACGGCCTGGCGCATACGGACGTCCGTAAAGAGGCCGGTTTCACAGTTCATATAGATGGACTCGTTGCGGCAGGTCAGCGCCTCGCTGACGGCCACATTACTGGCGGTCTTGAGGTTTTCCAGGGCAACGCCGGAAATGGGGTTGAAGTAGAGGTCCAGCTCGCCGGTTTGCAGGGCCACAACGGCCGCGTTCACGTCGTTGATGGCCACATACTTCAGCTTCTTCAGGTCCACAGCGCCGCCATAGTAGCCGTCGCGGGCCTCGTAGCTCACGGAGACGTTCTCCTCCCAGTCCGTGACCACATAGGGGCCGGAGGACACGATCTTGTCCACAGAGGTGCCGTACTCCTCTCCGAACTCCTCGTAGGCCCTCTTGGAGAACACGCCGCCGTACTGGACGCTGCACAGCGTGGAAATACGGGACGCGTCGGCTGTGGTGTAGTGCAGGATGCAGGTGTGGTCGTCCACCACCTCCACATTATCCAAATCCTTGTGGAGCCAGGCCCACTGGGTACACTCGTCCCGGATGTACTCAATGGAGAACTTCACGTCCTCCGCAGTAATGGGGTCGCCGTTGCTGAAGGTGGCGTCCCGCAGGTGGAAGGTGTAGTCCAGGCCGTCCTCGGAGATCTCCCAGGTATCCGCCAGATAGCCTACAAACTCCCCGTTGATCTTCCGTACAAGGGTGTCATAGACCTGTTCCGCTGAGACGAGGTCGTTGGCGGAGGTGATATATTTCATGTCGAAATTCACGATCATGCTGGCCCCGCCGTAGACGACCTGGCGGTTGTGGTCAATCCCGCCGCCCTGATTGCCGGTGTTGCCGTCAGAGGGGGTGGTTCCGCCGCAGGCGGCCAGGGACAGCGCCAGACAGAGGGTCAGAAGCGCGGAAAGGAATCTCTTCGCCTTTTTCATTTCGTCATCCTCCTATTGTATCTTGTTGTGTGGTGGGGTACCGGAAGAAACGGTCAGCTGCCGCTCAGCACGCAGGCAACCTGGTGTCCGCCGCCCAGGTCCACCAGACTGATCTCCCGCCCGGTACACTCCGGGCGGCAGTGCTCGCAGCGCTTGGCAAAGCGGCAGCCCGGCGGTGGGTCGATGGGGCTTGTCACCTCGCCCCGGATCAGCTTGCGGTCCTTGTTGGCGCCCAGGGCGGGTTTCAGGATGGCGTCCAGCAGCGCCTGGGTATAGGGGTGTCTCGGGTTTGCGAAAAGCTCTCTGGCGGGGGCGGTCTCCACGCACTGGCCCAGGTACATGACCATAATGCTGTCGGAAATGTGCTTGACCACCGCCAGGTTGTGGGTGATGAACAGATAGGTCAGTCCCAGGTCCCGCTGCATGTCCATCAGCAGGTTGAGGATCTGGGCCTGAATGGACACATCCAGGGCGGAGACGGGCTCGTCGCAGACGATGAACTTGGGGTTCAGCGCCAGGGCCCGGGCCACGCCGATGCGCTGGCGGCGGCCGCCGTCCAGCTCGTGGGGATAGGAATTGATGTAGCGCTCCGCCAGGCCCACGGTGTCCATCAGGTTCCGCACCCGGCGGAGGATTTCATCCTTGCTGCGGCAGACCTTGTTCATAAGCAGGGGCTCCGCGATCAGCTCATAGATGGACATGCGGGGGTCCAGGGAGGAGTAGGGGTCCTGAAAGATCATCTGGACCTTCTTCCGGACGTCCTTGAACTCCCGCTTGGAGCAGGCCGCGATGTTCTGCCCGTCCAGGCGGATTTCCCCGGAGGTGGCCGGGAGCAGGCCCATCACGACCCGGCCCAGGGTGGACTTTCCGCATCCGGACTCCCCCACCACGCCCAGCGTCTGCCCCCGGGGGATGGCCAAGTTGACGCCGTCCACCGCGTGAAGCTGGCGGTTCGCGCCCACTTTAAAATACTTTCTCAGGTCAACGGTCTCTACCAAATTTTCCATCGTCAGCCGCCTTTCCGAAACAGGTTGCAGAAGATCCTGTGGCCGCCCTCTTCATAGGCGTAGGGGACGCCCTGCCTGCACTCCTCCCGGCAGTCGGGGCAGCGGGGGCTGAACTTGCAGCCCTCCGGCAGATTGGCCGGGTCGGGCATCAGTCCGTCGATGGGGTGCAGGCGGCTGGTCTCCTCGTCCAGGTTGGGAATCGCCCGGAAGAGGCCGGTGGTGTAGGGGTGGTGGCAGGGGCCGTTGAAAATATCTTCCACAGAGCCGTACTCCACGATCTCCCCGGCGTACATGATGGCCACCTTGTCGCAGGCCTCCGCGACGATGCCCAGGTCGTGGGTAATCATAATCATCGACGTGCCCAGCTCATCTTTCAGGTTCTCCATCAGCTTGAGCACCTGGGCCTGAATGGTGACGTCCAGCGCGGTGGTGGGCTCGTCAGCGATGAGGAGCTGTGGGCGGCAGGCCAGCGCGATGGCGATGACAATGCGCTGCTTCATGCCGCCGGAGAACTGGTGGGGGTACTCCCTCTTGCGCTCCGGCGGAATGCCCACCAGGCGGAAAAGCTCGTCCACCCGGGCGTCCAGCTCCCCCCTGGACATGCCGCTGGCGTTGTGGATCTCCAGGGATTCCAGAACCTGGTCCCCCACCGTCAGGGCGGGGTTCAGGGCGGTCATGGGATCCTGGAAAATAATGGATATCTCCGCGCCCCGCACCCGGCGCATCTCCGGGATGGACTTCTCAAAGAGGTTCTCCCCGCGAAAGAGGATCTCCCCGCCCGTCACCCGGCCGGTGCGCTCCGGCAGGAGGCGCAGGATGGCCAGGGCCGTGGTGGTCTTCCCCGCGCCGGTCTCGCCCACCAGGCCGATGGTCTCCCGCTCGTTCAGGGAGAAGCTGACGCCGTTGACCGCGTGGACAGTGGCCTCGTCAGTCTGATACACGACCCCCAGGTCTCTCAGCTCCAGCAGGACCTTTTTTTCTTCCATCATGACACCCCCTTAATCCTTCAGCTTCGGGTCAAGCGCGTCCCGGAGGCCGTCGCCCATGAGGTTCATGGACAGGGCCGTCAGGCCGATGGCCAAGCCGGGGAACAAGACCATGTACGGGTACATCGTCATAAACGTCTTCGCCTCGTTGAGCATCGCGCCCCACTCCGGCGCGGGGGGCTGGATGCCCATGCCCACAAAGCTGATGCCGGCGGCGGAGATGATGGCGGAGCCCACCGCCATGGTGGCCTGCACGATGATGGGTCCAATAGCGTTGGGGAGCACGTGCCGGAGGATAATCTGGAAATCGGGCGCGCCGCAGGAGTGGGCGGCCTCAATGTAGGTCTGCCCGGTCACGCCCAGAACAGAGGAGCGGATAATCCGGCAGTAGCGGGGAACGCTGGAGATGGTCATAGCCATCAGCACGTTCCCGAGGCTGGTGCCCAGAGCCGCCACAATGGCCAGGGCCAGCATCGTCGTGGGGATGCACATAATGGAGTCCAGCACCCGCATGACGACGGCGTCGAACCGCCCGCCCACATAGCCGCAGACCGCGCCCAACAGTCCGCCCAGCGTCACGCCGATGATGACGGAGCCAAAGCCCACCAGGAGGGAATTCCGGGAGCCGTGCACGACCCGGGCAAAGAGGTCCCGGCCGTAGTTATCCGTTCCAAAGGGGTGGGCGGCGGAGGGCCACTGGAGCCGCTCTGCGGGCACCTGGGTGACCGCGGCGTCGTAGCTGACCAGTACCCCGGCAAAGACCGTCACCAGCAGAATCACCAGAAACAGCGCCATGCCAAAGAGGGCCAGCCTGTTTTTCTTGAAGCGCCGCCAGGTCTCCTGGGCCCGGCTCTTCTTCTTAATTTTAGGCTGTTCTTTTCGTTCGTTCATATCCACCCCTCCCCTCACTGCTTCAGATAGCGGGCCTTCACCTGGGGGTCGATAAAGCCGTAGAGCACGTCGACCACCAGCATGACCAGCGTATAGCAGACCGCGAGAATCACAATAGCGCCCACCACCACCGGCACATCCTTGCTGCGGATGGAGGAGAGAATCAGGGTCCCCACGCCGTTGAGGGTAAAAACGGTCTCCATGGTGACGGTGCCGCCCAGGAGGGTGCCGAAGTTCATGCCAGCCGTGGTGACCACCGGCATCAGCGCGTTGCGCAGGGCGTGGCGGTAGATAACGGTGCTCTCCTTCTGCCCCTTCGCCCTGGCGGTGCGGACATAGTCCATGCGGATGGACTCCAGCAGGGAGGTCCGGGTCATGCGCAGCTGGGAGGCGATGAAAGCGCAGGCGGTGGTAAACCAGGGCAGGATGTAGTGGGCGAAGCTCCCGGTTCCGTAGGAGGGGAGCCAGCCCAGCTTCTGGGCAAAGAGGATAATCAGCATCATGCCGATCCAGAAGCCGGGGAAGGAGGCCAGAATCATGGCCAGGGTAGTACCCGCCGCGTCAAAGATGCTGTACTGCTTCACCGCCGCCAGGATTCCCAGAAGCACGCCCAAGACGATGCCGATCACTGTAGAGCCGATGGCCAGGGTCACCGTCACCGGGAACCGGGCGAAGACAGATTCCAAAACGCCCTTGCCGGTGACCCAGCTGGTGCCCAGGTCCCCCTGGAGGAGCTGAAAAATGTACTTTACATAGCGGATCAGGAAGGGCTTGTCGTAGCCAAGCTCTATATTTTTGGCCTCAATCGCCTCTTCCGACGCCAGCTGGCCCAAAATCAGCTGTCCGGGGCTGCTGGGCGTCAGGTCCATAATGAAATAGACCACGAACACAATGATAAGGATGGTGGGGATCAGCGCCAACAGGCGCTTTAGAATAAATTTACCCATGCAGTTTCCTCCTGATCTGTCCCACAGGGCCCGCAGGCCCCTCTGGGCCTGCGGACCGCGGGTCACACACGGGCCTGATAGAGAATCTCTCCCTCGCCGATGGTATAGAGGACGCGGGCCCCCATGTCGGCGCCGGGGAGCCCCTGGAACACCGCGAAGTTTGCGTCCTTGCCGGGCTCGATGGAGCCCAGCCGGTCTTGAAGGCCCAGGACCCTGGCCGGGTGGATGGTGACCATCCGCAGCACGCGGAGGGGGTCCGCCCCCTCCCGGACCGCCTGCTCCATAAGGCTCTGGAGGGAGTCCAGGCCCTCTAGGGGGGAATCCACCGTCAGACTGCACTCCACGCCCCGGGCGTCCAGCTTGGCCACGGCGGAGATGTCCACAAAGCGGGACTCAAAGAAGGACCTGCGCCCGCCGATAGGGCCGTAGACGATGCCGCAGCCGCTCTCCACAATCTCGTCCAGGTAGTTTCCCGCGCCCCAGGCGTGTTCGATGGTAAACCGGAGGCCGTACTTCGTCAGGCACTGGATGGCCGAGGCCATGTCGTTGTGGGTGCAGTGGATACGGGCGGGTATTTCCCGCCTGAGGACGGGGATGGCGGCCTCGTACTTCTCGTTGTACGCCACAGCCCCGCCCCGCTCCTTGGCGTCCAGATACGCCTTCGCGTTGGCGAAGTACTCCTCCAGGATAAAGGACACGCCCATGCGGGAGTCCGGCTCCATGCCCTGATTCTGGAATACGCCCTTGGGGTTCTCGCCCAGGGAGAGCTTCAGGCACATCTTCCGTTTCAGGCACATCTCAAAGATATTGCCGCCCCAGGTCCTGGTGGCAAAGCCCGTGCCGTCGATGACGTCGCCGCTGCCGGGGATGACGCCCAGGGTGGTTACGCCGTTCTCCAGCGCGTGGCCGTACAGCGGGTTGGATGGGTCCGCGCTGTAAATGCTCTCCATCTGGGGGCTGACGGGGTGGCCCGTGTCGGTGCCGTAGGGGAGCGCGGCCACATTGTTGCTGGGGCCCAGCCCCGCGTGGGAGTGGCTGTCCACCAGGCCGGGCAGCAGGTTCCGGCCGGTGAGGTCCAGGACCTTCGCGCCGCTGGCGCTGAGCTCCCGGCCAATCTGAACGGTCTTTCCGTCCTTACAGAGGACGTCGCCCAGGAAGGGGGCCTCCTCCGTCTGGGGATAGATCGTGGCATTTTTAAGTAGTAACATTCTCTCCCCTCCTCGCCTACGCCTGATAGACGGTTTTGCCGTCGATGACCGTCTCCAGCAGCTGCGCTCCGCATTTCTCCATGGGATTGCCCCGGTACACCAGGTAGTCCGCGTCCAGACCGGCCTGGAGGCGTCCAATCCGCTTGGATACGCCGAAGAGGTCCGCAGGGTTGGCCGTCAGCATCTGGAGCACCGTCTCGCTGTTCTGGCAGGTCCGCATCAGCTTCGACGCGTTCCACAGCAGCGTCTCCCGGCCCCAGGGCGAGTCGGGCCCCAGGAGGGTCAGGCCGAATTTCGTTCCGCTTTTGGCCATCTCTGTCAGCTGGGCGAAGTCAATCCGGCGGGCCAGCTGCACGCTGTTGCGGGAGGTGTCGCCCAGCACGACGGCCGCCCCCCTCTCCTGGATGGCCTCCCGGACCCGGTCCGCCTCATAGGAGAGCGTGAGGATGATTTTCATGTCCGGATAGGGCGCGGTCACCTCAAAGAAGCGCTCCATCTCCGCCGCGGTCTCGCAGGCCGCCAGCACGGGCATTTTGCCGGAGCGGACGGCGTCCATGACCTCCCGGGTCCGCTGGCTGCGGTAGTCGGGGCCGTACTCCGTGCGGGCCAGGGCCTCCCGGAGAAGGACCGCCATCGCCATGGGCGTTTTGGGCCCGCCCTTGTCCCGAAAGACCCGGATGACCTCGCTGGTGAAGGACACCTTCAGCGCCGCGTCCCGGCGGACGGTGAGCGCATTTATATTCCGGCCGCAGGTCTTCACCACGGCGCAGGTCCCGCCCAGAACGCCCTCGTTTCCGGGGGAGGCCACCATGCTGGTGATACCGGCCTTGTAGAGCTCCTGGAGGGAGATCTCGTCCGGGTCCAGAGAATGCCAGATGTCCAGGTAGGGGGTGACGGGGTGGGAATTCTCGTTGTAGTCCTTGGCAAAATAGGCCATGTCCTGGGCCCCAAGGAAGTTGCCGGAGTCGATGAATCCAGGGAACAGCTCCATTCCCGACAGGTCGCGCTCCTCATCGCCGGACAGAGCTTTCCCGAGCTCCACAATCTTCCCGGCGGAAACCCTCATATCCCCCAGGAAGACATCCCCATCTCCCACATGGATGACCGCGTTTTTCAAAATCATACCAGTTTCTGCCGCCCGGTTCCGGGCAGCTCTCCTTTCTGAATCATAGAATGGCCGGTACCGTGTCAGGGGGGCCGCCCGCGGAGCGGCCCACAGGCTTGTGCAAATTGCGGGGGAAGTTCCGCTGAATTCAGCTTAGAATATAGCAATTATACCAAATATTCTCCATGAGCAAAAATACATATTTGCGCATATTAACTATACACGTTATAATATGGTTCAAGAGGTGATCGGAATGCAGCTTCTGCAATTGCGCTACTTCTACACGGTGGCGCAGATGCTCAATATCTCCCAGGCCGCGGAAATCCACAATATCCCCCAGCCCGCCATGTCCAAAACCATCTCCAAATTGGAGGAGGAGTTGGGCGCGCAGCTCTTTTCCCGCAGGCGCAACCACCTGGCGCTCACCGGCGCGGGGGAGGCGTTTCTGGAGGAGGTCCGGCTGTCTCTGGAGCACCTGGACGCGGGAATCGACCTGATTTCCAGAAACCTGGCCACGGAGCTTCCGGCAAAGCTGCGGCTCCTGATCCTGCTCCACCGGGCTACAATGGTGGAGGCGTTCGCGGAGTTCCGCAGGAAGCATCCAAACATCATGCTCTCTGTGGTAAACAATCCGGATGAGACGGGATACTTCGACCTGTGCATCGCGGGGATGGACGCGGGCACGAAACGGGGCTTCGACAGCCGTATGCTGCTCCTGCGGGAGCGCATCAACATTATGCTCGCCAAAGGGCACCCCTTGGCGGGGCGGAGCGTTCTGCGGGTCCGCGACCTGAAGAACGAGCATTTTCTCATTTTGAACGAGGCCCACGCGTGCTATCAGTGCTTCCTGCCTCTGGCGAGAAACGCCGGATTTACCCCCCATATCGCGGTGGTCAGCAATGACCTCTACTGCTTTTCCAAATATCTGAAAATGAATATGGGGGTCGCGCTGGCGCCAGAGGTGGCCTGGCGGGAGTTCTGCCGGGAGGACTGCGTGGTCATCCCGCTGGATGTGCCCCTTTACAGGGAGGTTTTTCTATACTGGAATGAGCGCGATACGGTTGAGACCCCGGCGATCCGCCTGCTGATGGAGGAAATTATAGAGTTCTTCCGGGGGCTGGACCCCGGCGGCGAGGACTGAGGGACCCGAATTTAAGCGCCAACGCGCGGAGAAGCTGTAGGCTTCCTTACGCGTTGGCGCTTTCCTGTTTATACCGCTTTATTCCATTTATCCCAACGCTACATCCAGCGCGAGCATGATGGTAAATCCCGCCGCGAACGACAGTGTCCCCAGATTGGAATGCTTCCCGGCGGAGGCCTCGGGAATCAGCTCCTCTACCACCACATAGACCATCGCTCCCGCCGCGAAGCTGAGCAGATAGGGCAGGGCGGGAAGAATCAGGCCCGCCGCCCAAATGGCCAGCACAGCGGCCGCCGGTTCCGCCACGCCGGACAGGACCCCATAGAAAAACGCCCGGCCCGTTCCCATGCCCTCCTCCCGGAGGGGGATGGCGATAACAGCGCCCTCCGGGAAGTTCTGAATAGCAATGCCAATGGACAGGGCCAGCGTCGCGGCGGCTGTAATCGCCTCGTTCCCCTCCATCCAGCCCGCCAGCACCACGCCCACCGCCAAGCCCTCCGGAATGTTGTGGAGGGCCACGGCCAGCACCAGCATGGTGGTCCGCCGCAGCCGGGTGCGGGGGCCCTCCGGCTGATTTCCGCTCTGGTGCAGATGGGGAATCATCCGGTCCAGCGCCAGCAGGAACAGAACGCCCAGCCAAAAGCCTGTAACCGCCGGAACAAAGGCCCGCCGGTCCAGGGCCGCCGCCTGTTCTATCGCGGGAATCAGCAGGCTCCAGATGGACGCCGCCACCATTACCCCCGCCGCGAAGCCGGTCAGGACCCGTTGTAGGGCCTGGTTCATTCCCCTCCGCAGGAAGAACACGCACCCGGCTCCCAGTGATGTCCCCAGGAACGGGAGGAGCAATTCAAGAAATACATTTTTCATCATTTCCGCACACATGCCTCCAAATATCATGGCAGGATTCCGGCCAACCGGCCTGTGGGTATTATTTGTGATGCGCAGCCATGATATGAGCGCGGCTGTTCTCCCGCAAACAGCCGGACAGCCTATGTGCTCTCCCGGAGGGCCAGCGCCGCCGGAAGGGCCATCTCCAGCAGCGGCTCCCCGGCCGGGCAGTCCATCCGGTGCAGCAGCCGGGACACCGCCCGCTCCGCCAGGAGGCTGGTGGGCTGGGAAATGCTGGTGAGGCCGGGGTTCAGGTAGGCCCCCACGGAGATGCCGTCAAAGCCCATGACCCCCGCCCGCCGGGGCACCGGGACCCCCAGCTCCCGCAGAATGCGCAGCACTCGCAGGGCGCACAGGTCGTTCTCCGTGAAAATCCCCGTCCGGTAGGCCGGACGCCGGAACCATGCCTCCAGAAAGCCGGACAGCTCTTTGCCGTCTCCGTTGGCGGCGCACTCTGTCCGGCCGCCGTGCCCAAGGTCCGCCAGGGCCTGCCGGAACCCGGCGTATTTGGGGCCCGACTCCTCCCCGATGAACAGGAACCGGCCATATCCCCGCTCCGCCAGGTGTTCCGCCGCCATGGTCCCGGCCTGCCGCCGGTCCACATATACCGAGTCAACGCCCGGAATCCGGCAGGCCACCGCCACCACCGGGACGTCCAGCTTTTGCAGGGACGCCCCCCACGCGCCGCCGTCCTCCCGGACCGGCGCGGCCAGGATGCCGTCCACCCGGTAGCGGCGGGCGATGTCCAGATATTCCCGCTCCCGCTCCTCGCTGTAGCCGCTGTTGAAGAGGATCATGCTGTAGCCCCGCTTCCGGGCCTCCGCCTCAATGCCCTTGGCCAGGTCCGCGAAAAAACTGTCGGAAACGTCCGGCGCCAGCAGCGCCAGCAGATGGGTTCTGCTGCCCTGCAAGCTCTTCGCCAGGGCGTTTGGCTGGTAGTCGTGTTCCCGGGCGCAGGCCAGCACCCGCTCCCGGATCTCCGGGGCCACGTTGGGCTTGCCGTTGAGCACCCGGGAGACCGTGGGCTGGGAGACCCGGGCCAGCCGGGCAATTTCCGTCATTGTAATCATAAGCACCACCGCAGAATACGTATTCTTTCGACATTTTACTTTATCATAGTCCCCCTCCCCTGTGAAGCCGCAACCTGCCCAAAAATCCCTCTGGATTTTTATGCAATACTTCCCACCCCGCCGGTCCGGCTGCCCGGCCATTTTGGGGTAGCTGTACGATAAATTTTCCTTGAATATTCTCCGGCTCTATGGTAAACTAATATCACTTTTTCTGTTTTACAATTTGTGTTAAAAAATGAGGAAAATGTGACGCGATATGAAAACCCTCTATGAGACTTATGCCGGCAATCTGACCGCCGCCTGCGCCCTGGTCAAGCCCCAGGTCACCCCGGATATGTCCCCGGAGCAGATCATCGAGACCATCCGCGTCTGCGCCGCCCAGCTCCACCAGATTCACCAGGAGAACGACCGGATTCTCCAGGAAATCCTCTTCTCCAAATCCGCCGGGACCCTGACCGCGGAGGAGGCCCGGGAGCTCTCTGAGCTGGCCGGGAAGCTCTTCAACTATAACCGCAGTCCGGACACCGGCGTGGCCTACCGGATCCATAAGCTGCTCTATGAGTACGCCCAGTACCACCAGGATACAGACCTCATCATCCGGGAGCTCTACTTCCAGGGGATTACCCTGCTGTACCTCAACGTGCGGGACACCAGCCTGGGCGCCAACCTCTTTATTGACCAGATCGGGGCCTGTTTCCGGGCGGGCGCCGCCTACCTGGACCAGTACGAACAGCTGGAAAATCCCGAGACGCGGGGCTATATCATCCGCTGCCTTGGCAACACCAAGTACGGCCTGGAGAGCTTCCAGGGCGGCAACACCGGCAAAGCGGACCACGATTTCAGCTCCAGCTGGGGCGACTATATGGAGTGCTTCTCCCGGACCATGGAGATCGTGGAATCCCCCTACTACCGGGAGATGAATCCGGAGATCCCCTGGGACTCCTTCATCTACACCATGCACTATGACCGAACCCAGTTCCTCACCGCCCTCCGGGAGCGGCCCGACCCCGCCATCGCCCAGGCGGTCATGAACTCCGCCGCCTATGTATACCGCCACCAGGAGCAGATCGCCAAGGTCAAAAGCCGGGCCATCGGCGTGCGCACCCAGTACGTCTACGCGGCGGCCCGCTACCACGCCGGGTTGTGTTCCGTTCAGGAGCTGATGGACGTGCTTTTTAATATGTGCGAGTCCGCCGGGCTCCAGGACTTCTCCGGGGACAACATCTGGACCATCCTCTATACCCCCGAGTACCTCATGGCCTACGCCGGGGACCTGACGGAACAGGAGCGGGAGGCGGTCCGCCCCCGGCTGGAGCGGGCCTTTGACAAGCAGAAGGAGTTCCTCTTCCTGCTCCCCCGGAACGAGTACGCTGTGCAGGTCTCCAGGACCATGCAGACCATCTCCCGGTTTGTCTCCACCCAGGACACCCAGTTTAACCAGCAGCTTCTGGACTACATCCTGGCCTGCCATCCGCCCACATTTGTCCACTCCAAGGTGGTGGCCCTCCTGGCCCGGCGCCTCTGCCAGCGCATGGCGGAGACCGCCCCCGCCCTGCTGGACGGCCTCTTCGGCATCCGCGCCCCGGCGGACAGCCCCCAGGACATGGACCGCCTGCTGGATATGGCCTACCGCTGCGGGCTGTACCACGACCTGGGAAAATGTATGCTCCTGAGCTACGTGGGCCTCTACAGCCGCAGGCTCCTGGACGAGGAGTTCGCCTGCATCAAGCTGCACCCCGCCTTCGGCTGCGGCCTGCTGGAGGCCCTGGCCATGCCGGACACCGCCATGGCCGCCTACTACCACCACTGCGCCTATGACCGCCAGGGCGGCTATCCCCACTACAGCCGGGAGTGCCCCGCCGCCGTGCGCCGGATTGTGGACATCATCACGGTGGTGGACGCCCTGGACGCCGGGACGGACAACGTGGGCCGCAGCTACGCCGCCGCCAAGACCTACGAGCAGCTGGTGGAGGAACTGCGGGCCGGGCGGGGGTCCCGGTACGCCCCCGAGGTGGTGGACCTGCTGGACGACCCGGACTTCTGCCGGGAGACCGGGCAGTTCCTTATCGACAGCCGCTATCAGGTGTATATCGATGCCTACTGCTCCAAACAATAACGCCAGCCGCTCCCGCAAAAATGGGAGCGGCTGCTTTTTTATACCCCCGCGCGGGCCCGGGGCTCCAGGTTCAGAGACGCGATGGCCTCTCTCATCTGCCGGGCGGAGGCCCGCAGGGCCCCGTCCTCCTCCTGGCTCAGGGGGATCTCCAGGATTTCCTCCACGCCGCCCTGGCCCAGGATGGACGGGATACTCAGGGCCAGGCCCTCCAGGCCGTACTGCCCCTCCAACACCACCGACACCGGCAGCACCGCCCGCTCGTCCTTCACAATACAAGCGGCGATGCGGCCCACCGCCATGGCAATGCCGTAGTACGTGGCCCCCTTCCGCCGGATGATCTCATAGGCGCTGTCCCGCACCTCCTGGTACAGCCGCCGCTGCTCCTCCGGCCGGAGCTCCCGCCTGCGGATGCGGCAGAAGTCCGCCAGCGCCAGGCCCGAGACGTTGGCCTCGCTCCACACCGCCAGCTCGCTGTCCCCGTGCTCGCCCACGATAAAGGCGTGGATGTTGCGGCTGTCCACCCCCAGCTCCTCCCCGATGAGCTGCTTGAGCCGCCCGGTGTCCAGCACCGTCCCCGACCCGATGACCCGCTCCCGGGGATAGCCGGATATTTTCCACGCCGCGTACGTCAGCACGTCCACCGGATTGGATACGATCAGGAGAATGCCGCCGAACGCCTGGGCGGTGATCCGCTCCAGCACCGAGCGGA
>CATIYU010000088.1 GCA_949739085.1 uncultured Eubacteriales bacterium
GCTTCTCCACCTCGGCCACGGTGACCATGTTGTAGTCCCCCTCAATGGAGTGCTTCAGGGCGGACGCCGCCACGGCGAACTCCACCGCCTCCTGGGTGCTCTTACCGGAGAGCAGGGCGTAGATGAGACCGCCGCCGAAGCTGTCGCCGCCGCCCACCCGGTCTACGATATGGAGATGGTAGCTCTTGGAGAAGCAGTAGTTTTCCCCGTCGTAGAGCATACCGGCCCAGTCGTTGTCGCTGGCGGAAATCGAGGCGCGCAGGGTGATGGCCACCTTCTCAAAGCCGAATTTGTCCGCCAGCTGCTTGGCCACGGACTTGTAGCCCTCGTGGTTGAGCTTGCCGCCATAGATGTCGGTATTCTCCGCCTCAATGCCAAAGACGTCCTTGGCGTCCTCCTCGTTGGAAATGCAGACGTCCACGTACTGGCACAGCTCAGTCATGGCGGCCCGGGCCTGCTCCCGGGTCCAGAGCTTGCCCCGGTAGTTGAGGTCGCAGGAGATCTTCACGCCCTTAGCCTTGGCGGCTTTGCAGGCCTCGCGGCAGATCTCCACCACGTTGGGCCCCAGGGCCGGGGTGATGCCGGTAAAGTGGAACCAGTCCGCGTCCTCAAAAATCTTGTCCCAGTCGAAGTCCCCGGGCTGGGCCTCCTGGATGGCGGAGTGGGCCCGGTCGTAGATGCAGACGCTGCCCCGCTGGCTGGCGCCCTTCTCCAGGTAGTAGATGCCCACCCGGTCTCCGCCCCGGACGATCATAGAGGTGTCCACACCGAAGCAGCGGAGGGAATCCACGGCGGCCTGGCCGATGGCGTGCTTGGGGAGCTTGGTAACGTAGGCGGCGTCCAGGCCGTAGTTGGCCAGGGACACGGCTACGTTGGCTTCGCCGCCGCCGAAGGTGGCCTGCATCTGGTCGTTCTGGAAGAAGCGGTAGTAGCCGTTGGGGGCCAGGCGGAGCATGATCTCGCCGAAGGTGATAACTTTACCCATGATATTATTTCTCCTTTATTAATCCACTATTTTTGCTTATTTCTGCACCAGATGGAGGGCGAAGCCGCTGAGTTCGGTCTTCAAGTAAATGGCACTGGTCCTGCCCTTGCCATCCGTCTTCCGGGTCGCCTCGTCAAAGACCACACCCTGACGGCTCAGGTGGTACACCGCCCGATCCACGTTGTTGGTGCCGATGGCGATGTGTCCGTTTTTCCCCAGATAGGGCTGCTTCATGCACTCCACAGCCTTCCCGGCAAAGACGGAGGAATTGCCCGCCTTATACTCCAGGCCGAACAGTGCGCAGAGGGTTCTGGCGGTCTCCTGGGCCTCCTGCTCGTTCCCGCAGTTGACGCCGACATGGTGGAGAGAAAAGCCCAGCATAGTCTTCACCGCTTCCTTGCAGATGCGGGTGATCTCCTCCCAGCATTCCCCCTCAATGAGGTCTTTCTTTACCATCCAGGTGCCGCCGCAGGCCACGATCTGGTCAAAGGCCAGGTAGTCCAGCATATTTTTCGTGTTCACGCCGCCGGTTGGCATCCAGCGCAGATTCCGGTAGGGCCCCGCCAGGGCCTTCAGCTTCTCCACGCCACCGTTCTGCTCGGCAGGGAAGAACTTCACCACCTCCAGGCCCAGGGCCATGGCCTGCTCCATCTCTCCGCCGGTGGCGGTGCCGGGGAGCATCAACGCTCCCTTTGAGAGGCCGTACTTCACGATTTCCGGGTTGAAGCCCGGGCTGACGATAAATTTCGCCCCCGCGTCCAGGGCCCGGTCCACCTGCTCCTTAGTGAGCACTGTGCCCGCGCCCACCAGCACGTCCGGCGCTCCGGCAGCAATGCGGCGGATGGCCTCCTCTCCGGCGGCAGTGCGGAAGGTGACCTCGGCGGCGGGGAGCCCGCCTTCCGCCAGGGCCCGGGCCAGCGGCAGGGCCTTATCCGCATCCTCAATGGCGATAACCGGCACGATGCCGATTTGGGAAATAGTTTGAAGAATCTCATTCATTGCAGCGTTCCTCCTCAACAGATACAATATAGGATACCCATGTACGCCCGCGTTAAGAGCTATAGTCTTATTATAATACTTGTATACTAGAATGCAATAAGACAGATTTGAGAAAATTCCATTGTTTTTTTGTACAACATGCCTATCCACCCCCCGTCCCTCTCCCCCACCGCCAAGAACCGGCCGCTTCTTATAGTAGTATAAGGCCAAGGACTCCCTGCTTGGACGCTTTGCACAAAACAATTGGTAAAAGGTTATCTAGTATACTAGTAGACAAATTGACTTTCTTGTGTTACAGTAGTACCGCGTTAAGAGCACAACAACCTTGCTTCTCCGGAAGCTTGCAAGGAGATCGAAACTATGAAAATGACATTCCGCTGGTACGGCTCCAACAGCGACAGCATTTCTCTGACCCAGATCAGGCAGATTCCCGGCATGACCGGCCTCATGGGCGTCCTGGACTACAAAGCCGCCGGGGAGCTCTGGACTAGAGACGAGATCAAAGCCTACATGGACGAGGTCCACGCCGCCGGTCTGGCGTGCGAGGTCATCGAATCCGTCAACGTCCACGAGGACATCAAAATGGGCCTCCCCTCCCGGGACAAGTATATTGAAAACTACTGCCTCACCATCCGCAATCTGGCCGAGTACGGCGTAAAGGTGATTGTCTACAACTTTATGCCGGTCTTCGACTGGCTGCGCACGGATCTGGCCCGCCTGATTCCCGAGGACGGCTCTAACAGCCTCTACTTTGACGAGGCCGAGCTGGGGGATATGGGCCCCCTGGAAATCGTGCGCAACACCATTGAAAACTGCAACGGCTTCACCCTCCCCGGCTGGGAGCCGGAGCGCCTCAGCGAGCTGGAGACCACCCTGGAGCGCTATCAGTCCATCACCCCCGACGGCCTTCGGGCCAACTACAAGTACTTTCTAGACGCCGTCATCCCCACCTGCGAGGAGTGCGGCGTGGTGATGGCCTGCCACCCCGACGACCCGGCCTGGCCCATTTTCGGCCTGCCCCGCATTGCCCACAGCCAGGAGGATTTTGATAAAATCGTCCGGCTCCACAACTCCCCCGCCAACGCCCTCTGCCTCTGCACCGGCTCTCTGGGCTCCAACCCGGAAAACGACATTCCCTCCATCATCCGCCACTTCGGGGAGATGGGCCGCATCGGGTGCCTCCATGTGCGCAACGTCAAGCATCTGGGCCGCCGGAAGTTCCGGGAGGCCGCCCACCTCAGTTCCGCCGGGGACCTGGACCTCTTTGAGATCATGAAAGCTGTCTACAACACCTGCCCGGATGCCTATATCCGCCCCGACCACGGCCGCATGATCTGGGGCGAGGTGGGCCGCCCCGGCTACGGCCTCTACGACCGGGCCCTGGGGGCTGTCTATCTTAACGGCCTCTGGGAGGCCATTGAGAAGATGTCCAAATAGGAGGAGAATTTTATGAAACTCAACTACGAGGGATTGCAGGACCGCTCCGCCTGGACTGCCGCCGGTGTGAAGCTGCCCGCTTACGACTGGCGGGAGCTGCGGGAAGCCACGGAACAGAACCCTGTCTGGGTCCATTTCGGCGGTGGGAATATCTTTCGGGGGTTCATTGCCCGGCTCCAGCAGGAGCTGCTGAACCAGGGTCTGGCCCGGCATGGCATCTACGCTGTCAGCGGCCACAGCAGCGAGACCATTGAAAAAATTTACCGGCCCCACGACTGCATGACCCTGCTGGTGAGCCTCCTGCCCGACGGGCGCATGGAGAAGGAGGTGGTGGCCTCCGTGACGGAGGGCCTCTGCGCCGGAAGCGGCTTCCTGGAAGACATGGCAAAGCTGCGGGCCGCTTTCCGCAGTCCCTCCCTACAGATGGCCAGCTTCACCATCACCGAGAAGGGTTATGCCCTCACCGGCCTGACCGGGGACTATCTGCCCTCTGTGGAGGCCGACATGGAAAACGGTCCCCAGAACTGCTCCCACACCATGAGCCTCGTTGCCGCCCTGCTGCTGGAGCGCTTCCAGGCTGGCGGCGCATCACTGGCCCTGGTAAGCATGGACAATTGCTCCCACAACGGTGAGAAGCTCCGCTCCAGCGTCACGGCCATTGTGGACAAGTGGGTGGAGAGAGGCTTTGTATCCCCGGAATTTGCCGCCTGGGTGCGGGATGAGGAGAAGGTCTCCTTCCCCTGGTCCATGATTGACAAGATCGTCCCCCGTCCCTCCCAAGTGGTAGAGGAGGCGCTTACCGCCGCTGGAATCGAGGACATGGCCCCCATTGTCACCGGCAAGAACACCTTCATTGCCCCCTTCGTCAACGCGGAGGAGCCTGAATATCTGGTGATTGAGGACCGGTTCCCCAACGGGCGTCCCCCCTTGGAGAAGGCCGGGGTGTACATGACGGACCGGGACACTGTGAACCGCACGGAGAGGATGAAGGTCACCACCTGCCTCAACCCCCTCCACACCGCTCTGGCGGTCTTCGGATGCCTGCTGGGCTTTGAAACCATCGCCTCAGAGCTGAGGGACCCGGAGCTGAAAGCTCTGGTGGAGCGGTTGGGATACACGGAGGGCCTGCCCGTGGTGTCTGACCCGAAGATCATCCGGCCCCTGGACTTCCTCCGGGAGGTGCTAGAAAAGCGCATCCCAAATCCCTTCCTGAACGACACCCCTCAGCGCATCGCCACCGACACCAGCCAGAAAGTGCCCGTCCGCTACGGCGAGGCCATCAAGGGCTATCTGGCCCGGGAGGACTTGGATGTTACTGGACTCACCGCCATCCCCTTGGCCATCGCCGGTTGGCTGCGCTATCTGCTGGCGGTGGACGACCTGGGCCAACCCATGACGTGCAGCAGCGACCCTATGCTGGAAACTTTGCAGCGCCAGCTCCAGGGCGTGGTCCTGGGCCAGCCCGCCAGCGCGGAGGGCAAACTGGAGCCCATTCTCTCCAACGCCGTGCTCTTCGGCACGGACCTGGCCGCGGCGGGGCTAAGCGGCAAAATTAAGGGCATGTTCCAGGAGATGCTGGCAGGCCCCGGCGCGGTCCGGGCCACGTTGAAACACTATCTGTAGAGGCAAGGAGGGATACGGTGCATCTGCCAGAACGCCAGAGCCGTGAGAGCGGAAGAGACTACGCCCTGCGGACGGTCAAGGAAAACATTATCACGCTGGAGCTGGCCCCCGGGAGCCAAATCAGCGAAAACGAGCTGGCGGCGGAGATGGGCCTCTCCCGTACGCCCGTGCGGGAGGCGCTGATTGAGCTGGCTAGGGTAAAAATTATAGAAATTCAGCCCCAGAAGAGGAGCACCGTGTCCCGCATTGACTGCGGCCTGGTGGAGGAGGCCCGCTTTATGCGCAGCGTCTTGGAGTGCGCGGTAGTGGAGCTTGCCTGCCGCCTGGCCGACCCCGCCGGACTGGACCGCTTGCGGCAGAACCTTTTGTTGCAAAATTTCTATCTGGACAGCTTCTACCCGGATACCGTCCGGGACCTGGACAATCAATTCCACGGGATTTTATTTGATATAGCCCGGAAGCCGGAGGTATTTGCCCAGATTCAGAACATCTCCATCCACTTTGAGCGGGCCCGCAGCATTGCCCTCTCTACCGTAAAGAACACCAGGATTGTAGAGGATCACCAGGCAATTATGGATGCCATCTCCCAGAGGGACGCCCCTAGGGCCCGGGCCCTCATGGCGGAACATTTGGACCGGTATGAAATCGACACCGCCGCCATCCGGGAAAAATATCCCCAGTATTTTAAATAGGGACGCACTCTGCCGCTGGCCGCGCTTGTGCGGCTAGCGGCTCGTTGCCCTTTGCAAATTTTTGCAACAGGGGCACTTTTTGAAAGAGGCGGATCTCTTCGCCTTATAGAAGATAGAAAGTGTTTTCTCTTAATGAATATCCAGATGTGGCAAATTATCAGTGGCGGCGGGAAACTATCCACGAAAGCCACCACAACGGAGCTGCGGCACAATGAAAAAGAGGGAAACGAGTTTCCCCCGTTCCCCTCAAAAAGTGCTGAAATTGTGGCGAATATCTTACTTGAAGTACCGCTCCAGCAGGCCCTTAAACGCCTTGCCGTGGCGGGCCTCGTCTTGATACTAGACTCCAAATACACAACATGCTGTATTTAATTGTAGTTATTTGCTGCAATATCACAAAATATACAAATGCTTTCCCACATTTTTCCCACCAAAATTTCGCTTGTGGGAAAGGGTGGGAAAAGCTGTTTTACACAGTTTTGCTCCAACTTTGTATAGCTGAGACTTTTACTCATTTGCAATGGAATTTTCTTTAATACAGCGTCCACCAATAGTCAAA
>CATIYU010000089.1 GCA_949739085.1 uncultured Eubacteriales bacterium
CACATCTCTGTGCGGCCTCAGTCAAGGAACGTATTGGGGCTGTTCATCCTGGGGATCGGTGGTTTCAGGTGCATTTTTCCTCCTTTTCGTTACTGGTACCATGCGTTTGCACTGCTCCCGGTATAGGGGACGCTCTCCGGATACCTCGTCCACGCTTCTATGCGGTATCTGGCCTTTTCACCCTGATAGCAGTCCAGGTTCTCTCCGCCGTAGGGATTGGATGGGTCCGGCCAGCGGACATGACCGCCGTGGTTGCCGTCTGTGTACTGGAAGGCGTGGTTCTCGTTGGGCGATTCCAGGGCGATCTCCACATGCCAGATTTCGCTGGTGGCATTGTTCACCAGAAAGATGATGTCTCCGGGGCGGATCTGGGCGAGATCGTCCAGCTTGCGGCCTGGGTTCTCCGTGTCTCCGAAGATGAGGGAGCTGACCATGGCGGCGTAGCCGCCACAGCCGTAGGTGCTGTTCACCGGATAATTGCCGGTGATGCGCCGGGCCTCTGTGCTGGGGATGTCGTTCTTGTGCGTCCCTGGCGTATCGCGGGTTCCCCAGACGGTATCCTGGGGCCAGTCCCGCTGGATCTGACGGAGCAGCTCCAGCACATTTTCTTCTGTGATAGACGCCCCGTTCGTAAGCTTCGCCGTATTCACCTCCTCCGTACAGGGCTGATTGGGTCTGATTATGACGCTGTTGGCAGCGGCGTCGTAGGTGACGCTGAATCCCGCCGCCTGCCCGATGTCCCGGAGCTTGACGTAATTGCTTCCATTGATTTCGTAGGCTTCCAGGATGACTTTCTCCTCGTTGACATAGAATGTCTGGCTGCTGGGATTGGCCATGAGGCTTGCCGCCGCCTGGGCTGCGGGACCGCTGGCGGCGATCCCTGCCAGGACGCCCGCCGCCACCAGGGCGATTTCTTTCCTTCTGCTCATATTGTGTTCCTCCTTATATTGTAATGGCGCGTTCTCTTGTAAGCACCACAATACAGGAAGAAGCATCTCAAGTCTAGCAAAAGATTTGCAGACCTATGGAGAAGAAAAGCGGCCCAAACGCAGCACTTTACACAACTTCCGCACCCGTGACGCACCAGCGGAAGTCCCGCTCATCCCGGACGCAGGTGTAAAGGGTGATTACATTGGACTGGGAGGCGGCGAGGGCGCTGCGGTCCGTCTCGCTGACCTTGGATACGCTGGTCACCTCGTAGGTGCGCGTCCCCATTTTGGTGGTCAGCGTGATCCGGTCGCCCAGCTCCAAGGTGTGGATTTCACCGAAGTACGAATTGGCGCCCCGGTTGTGGGCGGCCAAGCCAACATTGCCATCCCAGATACTGGTGTCAGGAAAATGTCCCGCACCCCGCTTCAGGACAGCGGCGTCCGTACCCTCAAAAATGTCAACACTCAGGCGGATGGCGGGAATCTCCAGCGTACCCAGGGAACCATTCTTGTAAAAGAGGTCATCCGTGACCTCGGTATATCCGGAGCTGGTGGATTCCGGTACGGTTACAGTTACATCCGCGCTGCCGGGTACCATGGTACTGCCAGCGGAGAGATCCGCAGGGACAGACTCACTGGCCAGCCCGCTCATCTCCGGCGGAAATACCACGACAACCTCGCCGTTGATGGTCGCGCCAATGCCGGCCATGGCCTTGGGAGCCAGATTCGGCGTCAGATACTCGCCGGTGTTCAGGGTGTTGCTGGTGGCGCTGCCGAATCCCGGCGGGATAAGGGCGGCGTTCTTGCTCACGTCCTCGTTCTTCTGTGCGCCGCCGTCTGCCGTCACCACCGTTTCCACGGAGGTGGGCTTACCGTAGCCGTCCTGCTCCTCCTCATCAAAGGTGTATTCCAGCGCGCAGGCCGGAACCATCAGGGCCAGCAGCATACAGATTGCCAACAGGGTTGTTACAAACTTCTTCATTACACGCTCTCCTCTCCGGCTTCATGCCGTTTCTTCAGGAACAGCGCCGCGCCCACGCCGCCTCCGGCGAGGACCACAGTGCCCAGGGGGATCAGGACATAGGCCCAGTTAAAGTGGAACCCGCCGTCTGTACCGGTTTTGTCCGGCGCGGGGATGGAGTCATCGATCTCCGGAAGAGGGATAACCGGCTTAATCTCTGTCCCCTCAAAAACCGCCACATACCGCACTCGATCCAACGCGATCCTGCTGACTGTACCCACATATTTTGCTGTCACCGTGTAGCCGGTGACGTAGCTGCTGGTAGCTGTACCAGAGTAGGTGGCCACGGCGGTGTACCGGTCGCCAAGGGCATAGCCGTCCATATTGGCGGTATTGTCCGCCTGCCAGGAGACGTCCTGGAGGGTCATAGTCCTGCCGTTTTCCTCCACAGTCTTGGGGATGTACGAGGTGTCCTGGCTGCCCAGGTTGGGGTAGCGTCTGGTGGTGGTCACGGTTTTGGTGGACTTCCCATACCCCGCCGTCTCCACCTGGATGGTGTCCAGCTGGAGGGTCAGGGTTCCGGAGAGACCGTCCTCAGTAACAAACTCCTTCTGCTGGGGCAGCAGGGCCAGGATGGAGGCCATGTCCTTGTTCTTGCTCTCCAGCGCCACCTCCTCGGTGTGCTGGCGCTCCTGGTACTCCGGCATCTCCTGCTTGAGCAGGTCTGTCAGGGTGTAGCGGACGCCGTTCTGCTCGAAGTCAGAGCGGGGGATGCCCGCCGGGTCCTGCTCCGGCGTAAGGTCGTATATCTTTCTGATTTCGCCGCCATCCTCGCTCTCCTCCACGGCAGAGGGATAGCACACCTCCGCCGCCAGAGCACTGGCCGGCATGGATACTGCCAGCAGTATCGCCACCAGCAGCAAAAATATGGTTCGTTTTGTCATACATGCCCTCCTACATATTCATATTGGGCCACGACTGCTCCGTCTCCGGCGGCTGCTGCACCTGGGCAAGCTGCTGCTGGTAAGCGTCCAGCACAGCCCGGTCGAACTCCTGCTTGAACTCCTTCGTGCAGGGGAAGCACACATCCCGGTACTGATCGCCGGACTTGTAGCTGGGCATGGAGACGAAGGGACCCTTGCTCCCGTTGATGATCTTCACACCCTTAATGGCGAAGCAGCCGTCCAGGCTGACCGAAGCGTCCGCCAGCCGGTTCCCCTCCATGCGCAGGGTGTGGATTTTTACGTTGATTTCCATAGTTGATTTTCTCCTCATTTCTTTTCAGCTCATGCTATCCATGGCGGGAGTCCCGCCCGGCAGCGGGCTGTGATCCCACAGTGACCATAGCGCGTGTTCGAACTCTCCGCTGTGATCCACATATTGCTCGTCCAGCCACTGCTCCCGGAGCAGTTCCAGCGGGTCATCGTACTCCAGTAGAGACTCCAACAGGTCATCCGAATAGACACTGGGATTTTCCGTCAGCTCGTCATAGCAAAAGCGGGCGGCGGCGATCTCCGCCGCTTTCTCGATGATCCGCTCCGGCGGCAGGGCTAGAAGCTCCGTCTGATAGGCATTCCAGCACTCGCTCAGTTTCTCCTCCAGTCTGGAGTGGAGGTCTGTCCTCTCCACTTGTATCACCCCCTCTCAGCCCATACCATCCATAGTAGGGCCGGTTTGCTTCTGAGCCTGCAGCTCCTCCAGCTTCTGCGCCGCCCAGTCCGGCAGGTACTGCCCGTCCAGAACGCCAATAAAGTCGGCGCGGTTCCAGCGCGTCCGCTCCCCATCGCCCAGGCAGGTGGCGTAGACCGCCTGCCCACTGGCGTGAGGTGAGCACCCGAAGCCCCCCTCAGCCAGCCAGAGCTGGTCGCGGGGCGTCCAGCAGCTCTCCCGGAGCGTATCCGGACTCAGCACCAGTACCTTGCCCGTATAGTCCTGCTGACACCTGTCGCCAACACAATGCTCCGGCTCGAACAAGCCCAGTGTCCGGTATGCCTCCTGGGCCTGCTGAACGAAGTCCTCCAGAAGCTGGGCGGCAGTGTCCACCGTGTAGTACCAGTTGAATCTTCCGTTCTCCGGCACGAACGTTCTCCGGCCCCACTGATATGTTTCATCACTGACCAAGTAGTCGCAGGCAGATTTCTTAAGCTCCTGCAGGGAGTTGGCGAGGACGAAATTCACCCGCTTGAAGCCGTACCGCTCCAGCACGGACTGGGCGCAGCCTTCTGCCAGTCCCTCGCTCGCCTCATCCCAATGGTCCCGGATAGCCTGCTCTATGGCCCGTGCGCAGATGACATTTTCCCGGAAGCTGGCATCATACTGCTTTTCCATGCCGCATCGCACGGCCTCCCCATAGGAACCCCGGTATAGATACGGAAAATCATCCATAGACAATGTCCTCCGCCATGAGCCGCTCCTCCAGCTCACCCAGGCACACCCCCATCATGGCCAGGGTGGACAGCTCCCACTCCGGCACATCGGTGAGGTCGTAGCGGTAGTCCGCCTGGGCCACCGTCACCGTCCCCTCCTGCTCTCCCGGCCATGCGCAGAGCTTGGCGTTTGCCGGGATGCGGACGTCCTTCCGAACCTCATCCGGGATAGCCGTTCTGGTATGCGCCGGTTCAGCGGGGCAATCGCCGTCCCCGCTGCAATCCTCGCAGGGGCCGCACACCCCGGCCAGGTGCCGGTTCAGCTCCATCGCCAGCCGCTGGAGACTTTCCACCGCGCGGATTAGCTCCATGGCTGTCATCTCCCGCTTGAGGACCACCACCGCGTCCGGCAGAGCGCAGATCTCCACCATCCCGCCCCGCTCAAACTCGCTCAGCTCCATCACCACATTGGGAATGACCAGCTTCTTTTTGGTTGTGTTCTTGATAAATTTCTGCATAGTTTCCTCCAAATTTTTATTTTTCTTCCGGCATTGCCACGCAAATGGACCGGCGCGGTTCATGCACCAGCGCCAGCTTTCCCTTCTCCGTTTCCGGCTCGAACATGTTCATCTGCTCCACATGACGCTCCAGCATGGGACGGGGATCGTAGCTGGTCATCAGCAGTTCCTCGTAGACCGCGCCCTCCGTTTGGGACATGTGGTTATGCCGCTCGAAATGCAGGATGTAGAAGTCTTCGTACAGCTCGCGGATAAATGGGCAGTCGTTGTAGGAGATCACCCTGGGGCCTTTGCAGGTCCGCAGCGCATCGTGGAGCCGGTAGTGATCCTCCACGGGGAATCCCGGCGCGTACATCCGCTCCGCCTCAAAGTAGGGCGGGTCGCAGTAGTGCAGGGTGGCCTCGCTGTCGTGAATCCGGATGGAATCCTCGAAGTCCCGGTTCGTGATGACCACCCGCTCCAGCCGCATTGCGGCGGCGGTAATCAGGTTGAAGAAGGTCCGGAGGTTCGTGGGGCGCAGAGCGAAGGTCTTGCGCATGCTGTTGAAGCTGCGCCGGTCTACCGTGTAGAACGCCGCAGCGCGTTTCACATCCCAGGCCGAGGCCCGCCCTCTGAGGATTTTCTCCACCTCTGCGTACTGGATGTCCGTCAGGACAGCTCTTGCCACGGCCAGCTCGCTCTCTGTGAAATCCGGCAGCGCCATCTCGCGCCGGAGGACTTTCAGCAGCAGCAAAAATTCTTCCTCCGAGTGCAGAGGGAAGAAGCCCAGCTCACGGAGCAGCTCCAGGGTTCTATCCCGGATACAGAGGAATAGGTTGGTCAGGTCGGAGTCGTAGTCGTTGTAGACCTCCATCCGGCTCAGGCTCATGGGCAGGCCCAGCAGGATGGACCCGCTGCCGCCAAAATGCTCCGCGTAGCGCGGGGGATTGGGCGGGAAGATGGAGCGGATGATGTACTGGAGCTGCTCCTTGCCGCCCACCCACGGGAACGGCGGCCTAGCCGTCAGACCTAGACGCATCCCGCTCCTCCCCGAAGCCCTCCAGCGCAGCCTCCAGGCCGTCTATGGCCTGGCTGAGTCCATACATCATGTCCGTCAGGCTGCGGATGGTGGTGTAAATTTCACCGGCGTTTCCGGCGTAGAAGTAACCCTCCCCGCCGCTGCAAATGGGGATCTTCCGCCTGCGCAGGCGGTTCACCTGACGCCGCAGCTCGTTGCCGCTGACCCCCATTGCCTGCTCCAGCTCCAGGCTCTTGACGGCGTTTTTCCGTCCACAGCAGTTCTCCTTCAGATAGATTCTCAGCTGTTCACTTGTCATGTTTTGCCCTTTCCGGGGCTGGCTCTCCGGAAAAGGACACAAAAAAGAGGGGCCGCTTGTCCCTCCGGAGTAACGGCCCCTTATCGTGAGTTTATTACATTGTCTATACCGGCTGGCTGCGATTCCTATGCCGTTCCAGGCAGGCGATGGACCGTCTCATCATAGGATATTCACATCATCTCCATTCCGCCCTGACTGGGCGCCTGATCTTCTTCCAGAACCTGCTGGCTCTGATCCCGTTCCACCAGACCATAGCTGGTGATGACAGCCTGGTCCCGCATCAGCAGGGCGCGGCCATAGCCTTCCAGGTCGATGTGGGGCCGAAGCGCCTCTGCGTCCTTGCTGCTGATGACCAGACGCAGCTCACCAAGCGCCACATCCCCCAGGCTGCTGATCTGCGGCTCGAAGAAGTATTCGTCTACCGTGTGGGACAGTGCGATCATCCGAGACAGCTCCTGGCCGTCATTTATCGCCAGAATGGCCTTGTACTTTGGCAGTTCACCCAGCGTATCCAGTTCTGACAGGCGTTGGGACAACTCCAGAATTTGCGGCATTTCACCGTTAAAATATACCTCATGGTTCAAGCTGGGGATAGCGCAATCCAGGATAGAGACAGCGACGTCATTCCAGTCCTGCTTCCCCATCTTTTCCAGAGCTTCCCGCATCTGTTCCTCCGGGGCGGGGAGCCGGAGCTGGATCACATCCAGATTTTGACCGCCCCCGGCGAGGGGCATAGCCGTCATATTGACCAGGATGGTGTAGGGCGGCTTCCGGGGCTGGAAGTCCATGGTTTTGCTGACACAATGGATCTCTGTGTGCTGTTCCACATAGCCGAACCCTGTGTATACGCCATTCTCCGCCTCCCGGTGCTCCCTGCCGATTTTCCCATAATCCAGCAGCGCCAGCGCGGCTCCTGTCAGATCGTTGGTTTCTTCAATAAAACCGTTTTCCACCAGGAATTTTCCCAGCTGGAAGTCGGTCATGACATCCTCCGCCATGACGCAGCAGTCCGTGCTGTAGGCATGGTCAATGAGCACGGGAAGTTCAATTGTAACGGCCTTTTGTCCAATGACTTTCCCTACCAGCCCTTCGAACGCTGCCATCTCCTGCACAGAGGTAAATTCGGACAGCTTTCTTGCCAGAGCGTTGAGCTGGTAGATGTCCGGCTGCTCGTGGACGCACCTCTCCAGGTAATCATATTCCTCACGGAATTTCAGAACCTCCAAATAGGGCAGCTGGTCCGGCTCCAGCCGCAGGCGCTCCATCATGTCCAGCATCTCGTAGTCGCTGGCAGGGAGATCCAATTCCACGTAATTGTATCGCCCGTGGGAGGCGTAGACGTGGAAAATCTCAGCCAAGGGTCATCCCTCCTTCCTGCTGCCGCATATATACTTTAGGGTCCGCGCCGGGCTTGTCCCAGCCGAACATGCTGCCGAAGGACATGGCCTCCTCCTGTGCCTTGGAAACACCGCGTTTCTGGTTGAGATGGTCCGCCAGACGGCGGTTCTGCTCTGGCTTATCCAGGTTCCAATCCGTCTGAAAGTATCCGCTCTCGCCTCGCTTGAGGAGGACGAGGGTTCCATCACTGGGCAGGGTGGAGTAGCACATCTCCGGCAGCTTCTCAGAAAAATGCGGATCAAAGCGGTCCTGCTCCGTCATGATGCTCCAGTCCTTGTCCTGCCACAGATGGACATACAGTTCGCAGCCATCACCGGCGTCGATATCGCGCTGCTCAAACCCCTCTCCCCAGCCGTCTGACATCTGTCCGCCCAGATAGTCCGCCAGAGTGTCCAATTCCATAGGCGTCAGCGTTCCCTGCACCTGACACTCCGCCACCGCCCAGAGGCGGCCATTCCTTGCCTCTGCGGTGAACAGAACAGAACGAACTTTCTGATCCACAGCGTCATCCTTGCCATACCAGTGCATGACGCCGCGCTCCGCCTCCTCCGGCGCCCGCTCCCGGATCAGCGCCGCCATAATGCTGTCCTCGTATCCGAGCAGGGAGCGGCCATCCAGGGTAAAGGGTTCTTCCTCCATGCCGCCATACTCGTCCGGCTCGAAGAGGTCGGCGGTCATTGGCGCATACAGCTTGAGTGTCTGGAGGGGAGGCGGCAGGACGGAGAAGCTGTCCTCACCCAGCACCACGCCGAGACTGCGGCCATTGTCGAACTGGACGTGGAAGATTGCCTGATCGTCAATGTGCAGCAGCGTTCCCATACTTCCCGGTTCCACGGGGCGGGGGACGCTCCCCATCTCCCGGAGCCTGATCCGGCTGCCCTCTGGGTACTGCTCCCGGAGAAAGTCCAGCCAGCCCTTTGGTATCTGATTCATCTATATCCCTCCCATTTCCATGCCCTGTGAGGCAGCCTGTTTCGGCACACTGTATTCATAGGAAAACTCCGCACCGTTGCGCCGTACATAACCGGTTTCGCCGTTGACCGCCATATAGCCGGATGCCTCCAGCAGGTCTTCCGCATAGCGTTTCAGGTCAATGGCGCCAGATTGAATCAGGTTCGCTTTTACACCATGGCCAAGCAGTGCGCTGATTGCGTGGCTTTCCAGGCGTTCGCTGGATATCCAGTCGTAGCAGTGAAGGTTTTGTGCGATGTCCAGGGCGAACCGCAGTGTGCGGCAGTTCTCAAGCTCCAGCGCGGCGGCAAACCGGTCCATATAGTCAGGCTCCCCCTGCCCCTGTTCATCCAGAATAAATCCCAGATTATTCCCGTCAAAGACAAGCTCTGTGACGCTGCCATATTGCGCCATGAGATCGCCGGCTTCAGGGAGGATGCACCTGGCCTCCAGCAGTGTGCAGGCTTCCAGGGATTCGGCATCCAGCTCATGCAGGGCCAGCTGGATCTCGTCTGAATCCAGGAAGGCGCTTCCATCGCGGCCCGGCAGGCGCAGCCACACCCCATCCGGCA